>JBJOQF010000036.1:0-5401 GCA_046050185.1 Bacteroidota bacterium | reverse complement strand
CACACGCTTTCTTCAAAGCTTGTTTGTTCTTGGGTTCAGGTTCTGTAATTCACGCTTTGCATGGAGAACAAGACATGCGTAAAATGGGTGGTTTGAAAAAAGCCATGCCAATTACTTTTATCACCATGCTAATTGCTTCATTAGCGATTTCTGGAGTTCCATTGTTTTCCGGGTTTTTCTCTAAAGACGAAATATTATTAGTAGCTTTTGAACATACAATTCCATTATGGGTTGTTGCTTCGGTTGCGTCTATAATGACTGCTTTTTATATGTTTAGATTAATGTTTTTAACATTTTTCCAAGAATTCAGAGGAACGGAGGAGCAAAAACACCATTTACATGAAAGTCCTTCTTTGATTACTTTTCCTTTAATTGTTTTAGCGATATTGGCAACAATAGGTGGGTTAATCAGTTTGCCGGGAAATAGTTGGTTGAATGGGTATTTAACGCCTATTTTACCGAAATTATTGAATGCTGAGCACCATTTAGGAACTACAGAATATATGTTGATGGCTATCGCAGTCGTGGGTGGATTGGTAGGAATTGGTCTGGCTTACGCCAAATACATCAAACAAAACACAGTTCCTACAGAAGATGCTGAAATCACAGGGTTTTCTAAAGTTCTTTACAATAAATATTATGTTGATGAATGCTATGATGCTATTTTTGTTAAACCAATTAATCTCTTGTCTCGTTTCTTCAGAGACACTATAGAAACTGGTTTGTCAGCTTTGGTTTTTGGATTCGGAAAAGTTACCAACGAAATAAGTTATCAAGGAAAGAAAATACAAAATGGAAGCATTGGTCTTTATCTTTTTGTTTTCGTATTAGGGCTTTGTGCCATTGTTTCTTATTTATTTTTAGCTCAATAATCTTATACTATGAATGTATCTCTAATATTAATTATACTTTTAGTTGGTGCGTTTGCAACTTTTCTTGCAGGCGATAAACTAGCTTCAAAAGTAGCTTTGTTCTTTGGGTTGGCTGCTGCAGGCTGTTCTATTGTATTATTAAATCACTATAATTTAGGTGAAAATATCAGTTTCATCAAACAGTGGATTACAAAACCTAATATTTCTTTTGCCTTAAAAGCAGACGGACTTTCCCTAGCAATGCTTTTATTGACTATGGCTTTGACTCCAATTATTATTTTCTCTTCTTTTGGAAACGAATATAAAAATTCAAAATCATTTTATGCGTTAATCTTGTTTATGTCATTTGCAATGGCAGGAACATTCTTAGCATCAGATGGTCTTTTATATTATATATTCTGGGAGTTATCATTGATTCCTATTTACTTCATCGCATTAATATGGGGTAATGGAGACACAGAAGAACGTAAAAAAGCAGTGGTTAAGTTTTTTATCTACACTCTTGCGGGTTCTTTATTTATGCTTGTTGCTTTCGTTTATATGTATCAAAAAGCAGGTAGCCTTCTATTAGAAGATTTATACAAATTGAATTTATCAGCAACTGAGCAATTGTGGATATTCTTGGCTTTCTTCTTGGCGTATGCTATTAAAATTCCATTGATTCCTTTCCATACTTGGCAGGCTAATGTATATCAAAAAGCACCAACTGTTGGAACGATGCTTTTATCCGGGATTATGCTAAAAATGGGATTGTACAGCGTTATCCGTTGGCAATTGCCGCTAGTACCACTTGCCGCTAAAGAATACATGTTTGTATTCATTGGTTTAGGAATTGCAGGTGTAATATACGGGTCAATCGTTGCTTTGAAACAAAGAGATTTGAAGAAGTTATTAGCGTATTCTTCTTTGGCACACGTTGGATTAATAGCTGCCGGAACTTATACCTTAACATTAGACGGATTACGTGGAGCAGTTTTACAAATGATTGCGCACGGTTTTGTTGTTGTTGGATTGTTTTTTGTAGCTGAGATTATTTTCAGAAGATATGAAACCAGAGCAATTGCTGAAATGGGAGGGATTCGTACTCAAACACCAAAATTTACCTCCATGTTTTTGATTTTGGTTTTGGCATCAGTTGCTTTGCCAACTACTTTTAACTTTGTTGGAGAATTCACCGTTTTATACAGTCTTTCACAAATTAATATCTGGTTTGCCATTTTAGGAGGATCAACTATAATTTTAGGAGCGTATTATATGTTGAAAATGTTTCAACACGCTATGTTAGGTGAAACCAATTCAAAACTTTTTGCTGATGTAACAATCAATGAAGGAATAATTTTGGCAATTGTAATTGCTGTTCTGTTCTTTTTTGGAATGTATCCAAAACCTATCATTGATTTGATCACACCAAGTCTGGAAGAAATCCTTAAAGTTATCCATAGAAATTAGGATTTAGGATTTGAGAATTAGGATTTTTATTGGATGAGTATATAGGAATATTTTTACCATGACTAAAGAACAATTAAAAAATAGGACGAAGCAATTTGCATTGGATGTTTTAAGTTTTTAATGGGGTTAAATAAAACTAAAGCTGTTGATGTAGTTTCATACCAGCTTTTTAAATTATCATCATCAGTTGCGGCTAATTATAGATCAGTCTGTAGAGGTAAATCGACTGCTGATTTTTTAAATAAATTAAAAGTAGTAGATGAAGAAGCTGATGAAAGTTTATTCTGGCTAGAGTTTATTAAAGGATTAGAAATAGAATGTGATAAAGTTGAGCTTGAAAAATTAATAAAAGAAGCTGATGAATTGGTAGCAATCTTCTCAGCAGGAATAAAAACAATAAAAGAAAAAAATAATATAAAAAATTAGGTTTCAGATATTAAGAATTAGTCGATTTCTTGAATCCTAATTCGTAAATCCTAAATCAAACAATCAAAAAATGAATACATTAATAGCTATAATAGGATTAGGTGTTTTATGCCTTTTATTTGAAATTTTTAATTTAAGGAAAGCCATTGTTCCAATAACGATTATTGGATTATTGGCAGTTCTTGGTTTAACGATGTCTGAATTTAATTCTACACAGAGTTACTATAATAATATGATTATTGTTAGTAAATTTTCAACTGTGTTTTCTTCTTTGTTTATTGTGCTTACTATTTTCTTAGTGGCTTTAGGGCATAATTTTTACGAAAATCATCAATCTAAAATTTCTGATTTTATTGCCATAAAAGTCTTTTTATTGGCGGGAGCAGTGGCAATGGTTTCTTTTGGGAACTTAGCGATGTTCTTTCTGGGAATCGAAGTATTATCTATATCACTTTATATTCTTGCGGCAAGTAACCGTATGAATTTAAAAAGTAACGAAGCGGGAATGAAGTATTTCTTAATGGGATCTTTTGCTTCGGGAATCATTCTTTTTGGTATCTGTTTAATTTACGGAGCGATGGGAAGTTTTGACGTTACTGAAATTAGTGAATTATCACAATCGGCTGAATTGCCAATTTGGTTTCCAATTGGGATTGTATTGTTAACGATTGGAATGTTATTCAAAGTCGCTGCAGTTCCTTTTCATTTTTGGGCACCGGACGTTTACGAAGGTTCTCCTGCATTGACAACAGCATTGATGAGTACTTTGGCAAAAGTAGTTGCTATGGCTACTCTATACAAATTACTATATGTTATGAATGCTGACATTTCAGAGTCATTTAAAATTATTGTTGTCGTTATTTCTATGGCTTCTATGACTGTTGGTAATATTATGGCCTTAAGACAAACAAACGTGAAACGTATGTTAGCTTTTTCAGGGATTTCCCATGCCGGATTTATGTTGATGACTTTATTGAGTTTGTCTACTTCAGCTGGTAGTTTGTTGTATTATGCATCAGCCTATTCTTTATCTGGCATCGCGGCTTTTAGTGTAATTTTATACGTTTGTAAAAATAGAGATAACGAAGATATTGTGAATTTTCACGGTTTAGGGAAAACGAATCCATTATTAGCAGCTATTCTTACAGCCGCTTTACTTTCTATGGCTGGTATTCCAATTTTTGCTGGATTCTTCGCCAAGTTAGTTTTGTTTAGTCAAACGATTCAAGCAGGTTATTTGGCTTTAGTAATTGTAGCAGTTGTCAATTCTATTATAAGCGTTGGGTACTACTTTAAATTGATTTTGGCGATGTATACCAAAGAGCCAAACGAGGAAAGAAAAGGAACTCCAGTTATTATTTATGCAGTTGCCGTTATTGCGATTGTGTTAAATATCGCATTAGGTTTGTTTCCATCTTTCGTTTTGGATTTATTGGGATAAGCCAAAGTTTTAAAAATATACAAAAACCATCAAAATTACTCTTGATGGTTTTTGATTTTAATCTATTTGTTATGCTGGTTTGGTTTAACCAATTATCTTTTATCTACTCTAATATCTAAACTACTGTCTTCAATTTTTGCTTTTCGGTCAGTAGTTTTATAATAGTATTGATCCTGATTGTTTGAATTTTGGTAGTTTCCATAACCCTGATAATTGTTTTGGTCATTTCTATAATCACAATCGTTATTGTCATCGTTATTTTGGCTGTATTCATAAGCTCTACGTCCTTTTACACTTCCAATAATATCAACAATTTGACCACGTCGGTTGTAGATAATTTGCAATCCGCCTACTTGTTCTAAGGCATAACGGTTATAACTCATGTATACTGAACCAACTCGTTTAATTCTATCATTTGAGTCATAGTTGATAAATACATTTCCAATGCGTCTTACTTTACCAGAATTATCATGTTCCACTTTTACGCCATAATTTCCATTGCGAAAATTTGTGGGTGCACCATACGTTTTATTTACAGCACTTGTTCTGGTTGATTTATAATACATATCACTACCGGTTGATAGGTGTGTATTGAAATCAAATTGTCCGTCAGGAAACACAAAAAATTCGATTCCTCTTTCGGTAAACACAATTGGTTCAGCATTTCTAAAATCAACAGGAAATTTTCTTTCATGAGAAAAATTGATTTTTTCTGTTGCATTCGCTACACCACCTCCAATAAGGAAGATACTAGCTACTAAAAAGGTAATTTTTTTCATAATAAATATAATTTGGGTTTTGCCTACTCTTGAGCTTTTCGGCTTTCGCTTTTTACTTATTTGATTAAGTATATTCAAGTAACGTGCCAAAAAATTGATCATGGTTTCATGATTATTAATTATGAATTATTTTGTAACATATAAAAGATTTAAAATCAATTGATTGATTTTATAAATAAATATAATTTTTAAGGGATAAATATTTAAGTTTTTATTAATGTAATTCACCTTTATAGATATTTTTTTCATGCGGTTATGTATAATTATATTAATTTTAAAACTAAAAAAAAGGCTATCCTAAATAGACAGCCTTCCTCAATTATTACAATTTATTTAATCCCTATTTGGTATCAACTGTTTCGACAAAAGTTGTGCCATTATAAGTTATCATAAACGTACATTTGTTTCCTTGCACATTACTTAGGTCAAATATT
>JBJOQF010000035.1:0-9191 GCA_046050185.1 Bacteroidota bacterium | reverse complement strand
AAACATTAATTCTAAATTTGTATTTTAAAAAAATACATTTAAAAAAAATTGTAATTTGTAAAATAAAAAAAAATGATAAAAATAGATTTATATAAAATTTAAAAGATGAAAAATTTAATATTAATTCGTCATGCAAAGTCAAGTTGGGATGCGCCATTGCTTGATAAAGATAGGCCTTTGACACATCAGGGAATAAAAGATGCTCATTTGCTATCTTCTTATATAAATGACTTTATTCCCAAAACATATTTAATATGGAGTAGTTCGGCAAAAAGAGCTTCAGAAACAGCATTAATTTTTGCTCAGAATATATCTTATCCTATTGAATCTATCGTTTATAAAGACGAACTTTATACTTTTGATGAAAATAAACTGGAAAAAGTCATCAAAACATGTAATAATCTTTTCGAAAGTGTTATTCTTTTTGGACATAATGAGGCTATTACAAATTTTGTTAATAAATTTGGAGATGTATTTATTAATAATGTTCCTACAGCTGGTTTCGTGTCTTTACAGTTTGAAGCAAATAGCTGGGATAACATTAAAAAAGGTAAAACTCAAAAAATAATATTCCCAAAAGATTTAAAATAAATAAAGTGTCAGAACATAAATATATTGAGAGAGAAAAAAGTTGGTTAGCGTTCAATGCAAGAGTACTTCAGGAAGCCGCAGATGATTCAGTACCGTTATTGGACAGATTACGCTTTTTAGGTATTTTTTCGAATAATTTAGATGAGTTTTTTAGAGTTCGTTTTGCCGCAATCAGACGATTAAGCCTTACAGGAATATCTGGAGAGAAATATCTTGGTGGCATTTCAGCACAGCAATTGGTGAAAGATATTACTGAAATAGTAATTCAACAGCAATCTGAAAGTCTACGAATTTTAAATATTATCGAAACCAAACTAGAGACAGAAAACATATTCATTATTAATGAAAATGAAATTTCCAAAGAACAAGAAAATTTTTTAAAAGACTTTTTTATTCAAAAATTAAGCCCGGAATTAGTAACTATAATACTGAATGATTTAGCTGAATTTCCTTTATTGAAAGATACTTTGGGTTATTTAGCAGTAAAATTGGTTATGAATGAGACTGCAGAAATTCGCTATGCAGTTATTGAAATTCCCAAAACAATTAATCGGTTTGTTGTTTTACCATCTAAAAATGAAAGACAATACATAATTTTACTTGACGATGTTATAAGACATAATTTGAAAAGTATCTTTAATATTTTTGATTATCAAAGTGTTTCTGCACATATGATAAAAATTACCCGAGATGCACAGTTAGACATTGATAGTGATTTGAGTAAAAGTATGATTGAAAAAATTTCTACAAGTGTAAAAGATAGAAGAATAGGGGAACCCGTTCGTTTTATTTATGATCAGTTAATAGAAAAAGATACCCTTCAGTTTTTTCTTGATAAGATGAAAATTGTTACTACTGACAGTATTATTCCTGGTGGAAGATATCACAACAGAAGGGATTATATGAATTTTCCAAATCTGGGCAGATTCGATTTACTGTACCAAACTAATGAACCGTTGCCTATTCCAGGATTAAGTCTTGAAGGAAGTATATTAGAAAAAATTAGTACCAAAGATTATTTATTAAATGCACCTTATCAGTCTTTTTCATATCTCACTAAATTTTTACGGGAAGCAGCTCTTGATCCAAAAGTTACTTCGATAAAAATCACGTTATACCGATTGGCAAAAAATTCTCAAATTATAAGTTCGCTTATAAATGCTGCCAAAAACGGAAAAAAAGTGACTGTTCAAATCGAATTACAAGCTCGTTTTGATGAAGCTTCTAATATTTCGTATGCAGAGCAAATGAAAACGGAAGGAATTGAACTTATTTTTGGAATAAAAGGGCTAAAAGTTCACAGTAAAATATGTGTTATCGAAAGAACTGAAAATGAAAAAATCAAACGTTATGGTTTTATTTCTACCGGAAACTTTAATGAATCAACAGCAAAAGTATATACTGATGTGACTCTTTTTACCAGTCACCAACAAATTCTAAAAGACATTATAAAAATTTTCGAATTTTTCGATATTAATTATAGAGTACATCGATACAAACATCTTATCGTTTCCCCTCATTATACCCGAACCCGATTCTACAAACTGATAGATAGAGAAATTTCGCATGCTTCAGCAGGTAGAAAGACGCATATAAAATTAAAAATGAATAGTTTATCCGATTTTAAAATGATTGATAAATTATATGAAGCCAGTAATGCAGGAGTAAAAATACAACTCGAAATTAGAGGTATTTGTTCATTGATACCTGGGATTCCTGGTATGAGTGAGAACATAGAAGCAATAAGTATTGTAGATAATTACCTGGAGCATTCCAGAATTTATATTTTTGGGAATGCCGGACAAACTGAAGTTTACATTTCTTCTGCTGATTTTATGACTAGAAACCTTGATGGTCGTGTAGAAGTTACCTGTCCTATTTATGACCAGGAAATTAAAAATGAGCTCATAGATAATTTCGATTTAGGTTGGAAAGGAAATGTAAAAGCTAGATATCATTCTTATAAATTAGATAATAAGTATAGAGTAAGAAATCATAATCCAGTTTTTAGAGCACAGTTAGAAACGTATAAATATTATCGAAATAAAATTGATGTATTGGAGGAATTAGTTTAATCGTTTATTAGTTTAATCGGTATACAACTTATTCAATTTAGAAGAATTCGAATTAACAAATAACTCAATCAACGTTTAAACAGTTAAACGGATAACCGAATCAACCTTAAAATGATTAAATTAAAAAAATATGCTGCGATAGATATCGGTTCAAATGCGATGCGTTTATTGGTTGTGAATATTGTTGAGCAAGATGGAAAAGAACCACAATTCAATAAAAGTTCTCTTG
Source organism: Bacteroidota bacterium (assembly GCA_046050185.1). Classification (GTDB taxonomy): domain Bacteria; phylum Bacteroidota; class Bacteroidia; order Flavobacteriales; family Flavobacteriaceae; genus Flavobacterium. The sequence continues at coordinate 6,296 of JBJOQF010000035.1, read as the reverse complement.
TGCGTGTACCAATTCGTTTGGGACAGGATGCTTTTACGGTTGGTGAAATTTCAAAAGAGAATATGGAAAGAATGTGTGACGCTATGAAAGCATTCAATCTATTGATGAAAGTTCACAAAGTGGAACATTATATGGCATTTGCAACTTCGGCAATGCGAGAAGCGTATAACGGCAAGGAAGTTGTAGCAATGATTAAGAAAAAAGCAGATATCAAAATAGAAATCATTGATGGAAAAAAAGAAGCAGCAATAATAGCTTCAACAGATTTACATCATTTGTTAAAAACAGATCAGACATATCTATTTGTGGATGTAGGCGGTGGAAGCACTGAATTTACCTTATTTTCCAATGGTAAAATGATAAATTCAAGATCATTCAAAGTAGGAACAGTTCGATTGCTAAATGAAATGGTTTGTGATGTTGTTTGGGATGAAATTGAAAAATGGATAAAGATAAATACTGGTGAATATGATGATGTTACTTTGATAGGTTCCGGAGGAAATATTAATAAACTCTTTAAAATGTCAGGAAAAATGCAAGAAAAGCCTTTGTCTTACATTTATATGAATTCTCAATATGCTTTTTTGAATTCTCTTTCTTACGAACAAAGAATTTCAGAATTAGGATTAAATCCGGATCGCGCCGATGTAATTCTTCCAGCGACCAGAATATATCTAAATGCAATGAAATGGAGTGGAGCTAGAAATATTTATGTGCCTAAAATTGGACTTTCGGATGGAATTGTAAAAGCAATGTATTACGGAAAAATTTAAATTTTAAAATGAATAAAAATAGACTTGAAGTATTTCTAATTTGTTATTCCTAAACGCAATAGTAATTTCCTTTTTTTTTATGAAATGCTAGCTGCTTCAATTTATATTATAGTTGCAATAATTTGGCTTGTACCAGATAAAAGAATTGAAAAAGTTATCAATTCTAATAAATAAATCTTTTATTAACCCGTTGGGTGTAATTATTCAAAACGTCAGTTCGAGTCTTTTTTGTGGAGTAAAACGAAACAAAAAATGTATCGAGAACCGTTTTTAATAATGATTTTCTGTTGAAAATTAATTGCACCCAACGGGTTCTTATTACTAAGATTAAGCATCTAAATCCAATCCAAATGTTGTTCGTAAGAGTTCAATATTTGGATTTATTTCAAGAAGTCTGTTGTATCGGTCTTGGTCATTAAAGTTTCTTTTACTTTCAACACTTTCATTTACAATAACGTCTATAGTAATATCATGATTGTGTAAATGACCTTTCAAATGTCCTAAAAGTCCATTCAATTCTTTTTCAAAATCTAATTTTGAACCTTCATTTGGTAATTCAATTGTGATGGCAGTTCCATTCAATTTAGGATCGTTGATAAGTAATAACGATTCCATAATTTTATACCCTTTATCCCCTAAACGCTGTGCGTATTTATTCCAATACAATAACATTTCTGTTTCGGTAAAAGTTTCAGTTGGCAAATGAACTACTTCTTTTACTATTCCTTTATTGCTTTCTTCTAATGCTTTTTTGGCACGAATACTGGCTAATGAAAAAGCGGAAACCTTTGGTTCATTAGATTGTGGAATGTCAATTTTTACTGTAGGAGTTTGAACTGGAATTACAGGGGTACTAACTATAGCTTCCGGTTCTTTTTCTTGAACTGTTGCTGCAATTGGAGTGTTTTCAATACTTTCTACTTTAGCTTTTGGACTTTCTACAATTGAGTAATCGTTCTTTCTAAAATAAGTAGGAGGAATTATAAATTGCTCAACTTTTTTTTTTCTCCATCAAAAGTGATAGAGGCAAGTTGCATCAGGCAAAGTTCAACAAGAAGGCGTTGATTTTGACTCAGTTTGTATTTTAAATCACAATCATTCGCAATTTCGATTCCTTTTAAAAGAAAGTCTTGACTGCATTTTTGTGCCTGCATGCCATACATTTGTTGTGCTTGTTCCCCAACTTCTAATAAAGATAAAGTAGCAGGTGTTTTAGAAACCAATAAATCTCTAAAATGAGAAGCTAATCCGGATACAAAATGATGTGCATCAAATCCTTTGGCAAGAATTTCGTTGAAAGCTATTAATAAATCTGGAATTTTATTTTCCAGAATCAAATCGGTTACATTGATATATGTTTCATAATCCAAAACATTCAAATTCTCCGTAACGGCTTGACGTGTTAAATCTTTTCCACAAAAAGAAACCACTCGGTCAAAAATAGACAAAGCATCACGCATCGCTCCATCTGCTTTTTGTGCAATAATATGCAAAGCGTCATCTTCGAAATTTACACCTTGACTGGTGGCAACTTCGGCAAGATGTTCTTTGGCATCTTTTACAGTAATTCTTTTGAAATCAAATATCTGGCAACGAGAAAGTATCGTTGGAATAATTTTATGTTTTTCGGTCGTAGCCAATATAAAAATGGCATGTTTTGGCGGTTCTTCCAGTGTTTTCAAGAAAGCATTGAAAGCTGCCGAAGACAACATGTGAACCTCATCAATAATATACACTTTGTATTGTCCTGTTTGTGGCGGGATTCGGACTTGGTCAATTAGATTCCTGATATCATCAACAGAATTGTTGGAAGCAGCATCCAATTCGAAAACATTAAAGGCGAAATCTTCATTAGGATCGTCATATCCAGGCTGATTAATTTTTCGAGCCAGAATACGGGCGCAAGTTGTTTTACCAACCCCACGAGGTCCTGTAAATAATAGGGCAGAAGCAAGGTGATTGCTTTCTATGGCATTCAATAAAGTATTGGTAATGGCTTTTTGTCCTACAACATCTTTAAATGTTTGAGGACGATATTTACGAGCCGATACTACAAATTGTTCCATAGAATTTTTATTCGAAAGCAAATATAAGTTTTAATTTAATGATGGAAAAATTTGCGGCTTGAAAGATTTTATAATTTTTCAAATGGTTTTTAGTTCCGGAATTCCCTAGCCCAGATAAAAGTGGAAATCCTTATGAGCCGGGGTTCGGCGAATAAGATTGTAACGGATAGCTGGACACGAGCGAAGCGAACTGACGAAGTAAATTGCCCCTAATAAATTGTAATTTCAAAAGTATCAAATATTTAGAAATCTGATAGGATTGTTAACTAAGAACGGTTCTTGAAGAATTCGAAAGTTTTAAACCGGATAATGGATATTCTGGAACTCCTTTTTGTTGTATCAATACTTTAAACTTCATTCCCATATCAATTAGTAATCTATAATTAATAAGTGATTCTTGCATGGCCAATGCTAAATTGTTGGGGTTATTATTTAAAGTTGAATTTTGATATTCTTTGATACCCAGTGCTAATAAAAATTGTGCCTGATCCACGATTCCACAACAATCCATTCCGAATTGCGAACCCCAATGCGATATTGCTGAAAAATTGATGTGCGTTGTTATGTCTTGTTGTCCAATAAATTGATATGGATTGTCGTTTTTGTGGTGTTTGTAATAGCATAAAAGCGTGCCAGAACTCCTACGACTATTGTATAATTCAGATGATAATGACCCATAATCGATGGTAATTACGTACCCTTTTTGTAAAGATTGTGAAACTTCTTTGATCCAAGATACGGCCTCCAAATTAATTTCGGTGCAAAATCCTTCAGGCAATTGTACTTTTAATGCAGTTAAATAATCGGTGAGTTCTTTTTTGGCAGGTTTTAGAATTTCAATAAAATTCTCTTTATAGTCTACAAATATTTCCTTAAGTTCTTTTTTCATAATTACCTGATGAACAGAGAAGTTATCAATCAATTCATTGGATAAAACACAGCCGTTAATTTCAGGAATATCTTGAATGCAGTTATACCAGTTTACTTTTTCATGCAAATGTTTCTTTTGTATTTCTTGCATGCTGGCACTTTTCTCGATAATGCAGTAGGTTAAGTTTTTATATAAAGAGTTATTATTCTTGAGATAGTCTAAAATATCATGACACAATAAACCTGTACCGGCGCCATATTCAACAATTTTAAAAGGTTTTTTTTCTAAATTTTGCCACATTTCTTCTATTTGGCGCGCAATCATGGCTCCAAAAGCGGCAGTAAGATTAGCACTGGTGTAAAAGTCACCATCTGCACCAATCTTGTTTTGAGCAGAATTATAATATCCCAATTCTGGATAATATAATGCCATCTCCATAAAATCCCGAAAAGATAATGGACCTTCATTTTTGATTTGTGCTATTATTATTTCGGAAAGCAACATCGGATTTATAGATTAAATCGTTTAGTTTTTCTGGTAAAATGAATTAAAAGTAGCCTTTATAAAACTAAAAAAAGAGGTCGGAATAAACCGAATTTATTTTTATTTGTTTCTTCCTTTAATGCTGATTTCATTCAAAACTCTTGCCGCATCATTCTCGGAATTTGCAGCAAAGCCAGCTACAAAAACTCCTTTTTTACCAGAACTGGATTTTATACCGTAAACAGTTGCTTCATCATCAGGACTGCTATCTCCTTCGTATCGATAAATATGTTCTATTTCATAGCGATGAGGATTTTTGATAATGTCATCTTCATGAAGATTAAAATCAAACGTAAATCCCATTTCACTCAAATCATCTAAAGCTTTAGAAACACTGGCATAATGATATATATTTGACATAATAGTAGATTTATGGTTAATATTTAAAGGTAACTATTTTATTATGAATTCATTGTCAAAGAGTTGTTAAAGTAAATTATCTAAAACCTAAAAAAAGGATTTAATGTCGTAAATTCGCACCGCAGACCGCCTTATCGTCGTTTTGAGCAATCAAAAGGGAGGAAAGTCCGGACACCATAGAGAAGCATAACGGGTAACGCCCGTCGGGTTGAGCAATCAATTCAGGACAAGTGCAACAGAAAGTATGTACAGGTAATGCTGTAGTGAAACCAGGTAAACTCTATGCGGTGAAATATCAAGTATATCAGCATTTAAGGGCTTCTCGTCCGTTGTTGAAGGGTAGATAGCTTGAGCTTATGAGTAATTATAAGTCTAGATAAATGATAAGGCTCCGATTTATCGGGGACAGAATCCGGCTTATAGGTCTGCATTTTTTTATTAAAAGATTTAATAAAATAGGGATTGTGAAGTCTAAAAAAAACCATTAAGAAATTAAGTTTAATTAAGTCCCACGGCTTAATTTTCTGAATTTCTTAATGGTTTAATTTTTAAATAGAAGTTATGAAAACAAGAATAGGAATTTTAGGATTGGGTGGAGTAGGTGGTTATTTCGGAGGATTATTGGCCAAAGCTTACTTTGATTCTGATACAATAGAAATCATATTTATTGCTCGTGGTGAAACCCAAAAAACAATAGCCCAAAATGGATTAAAAATTATTTCTGATACTAATGAAGTAATTGTTTTTCCAAATTTGGTTTCTAACAATCCAGAAGAAATTGGAGAACTGGATTACCTTATTTGCGCTACTAAAACCTATGATATCGAATCCAGTTTTGCATCTATAAAAAACTGTATTACTCCAGATACGGTAATTCTTCCTTTATATAATGGTGTTGATGCTACTGAACGCATACAAACATTGTTTCCAGAAACTACTGTTTTACAAGGTTGTGTTTACATTGTTTCAATGATTGAATCGCCAGGGATTATCAAGAAAATTGGTCACTATGAAAAATTATTTTTTGGCTCAAAAACGGCGTCAATTTCAAAATTAAATCAATTGCAATCCATTTTCGAAAAGGCTGCTATCGAAAGTTATCTAGTTGAAAACATCGAAGAAACGGTTTGGGAAAAATTCATTTTTATTTCAGCCTTGGCTTCGGCTACATCCTATTTGAATCAAAATATTGGCGCTATTTTGAACAATTCAACTAACAAAGCAATTTATATTTCTCTGCTAAATGAGATTGCTTCAGTCGCTGCCGCAAAAGGATTAGCGATGCCAAATGATAGTATTGCCCAAACAATTGTCAAACTGGAAAAATCTCCGCAAGATGCCACTTCATCGATGCACAGGGATTTGTTAGCTGGAAGAAATACCGAAGTAGTTTCCTTGACGGAATATGTGGTAAATGAAGGTAAGAAATATGGTGTTGCAACACCTACGTATCAAATGATTTTAGAGAAGTTATTAAAATAATATTAAATCCAGATTACTCTTCTTCACCATCGTTTTGGTCTGATTCATTTTCAGAATCTTCCTCTTCATTACTTGAACCAATTTCGAAGAAACTAAAAATGGAACCGCCATAACTTTTTTGAAATGAAAAGTGAATCATGTGATCCAGTTTGGTATATTTCGAATGTTCGATTACCATCATTCCTTCTTCATTAAGCAATT
>JBJOQF010000034.1:0-3099 GCA_046050185.1 Bacteroidota bacterium | reverse complement strand
ACTAAACTTTCCCATAACCGGTTTGTTAATTCGAATGGGGATTTTTTAGAAACCGATTTTTTGGCGTGTTCTTGTTTTAATTCTTTTAATTTTTTCTCGACATCTTCTTTGTCAGCATCATTCAACCAATTGATAAAAATGGTGTACTGATAATTTTTGTCATGTAAGATTCGGGCGCCCCAAGCGGAGAGTTTTAAAATCGCTGGACCGCTCATTCCCCAATGGGTAATTAACAAAGGTCCCGTTGATGTGAGTTTTGTGTCTTTTACTTTTACAGTTACTTGTGCTGCAACTCCCGGTAGTTCTTTTATTCTGGAATCTTTGATATTAAAAGTGAATAGGGAAGGAACGGGACTGACTATAACATGTCCGAAATTCTGTAGCATCTCCCATACTTTAGGATTGCTTCCGGTGGCTAGAATTAGTTTTTCGGTAAGATAGTTTTCACTTTGAGTTTCTACTTTCCATAAAGTATCTTTTTTGAAAATGGATTGTACGCTTTGTCCTGTAAGTACTGCTATTCCCAATTTTTGTGTGGCTTTCAGGAAACAATCGATTATCGTTTGTGATGAATTTGAAACTGGAAACATGCGTCCGTCAGCTTCTATTTTTAGTTCCACTCCATGTTTTTCGAACCATTCAATTGTGTCGCCAGAACAAAACTGATGAAAAGGACCTCGCAATTCTTTTTCGCCACGCGGATAAAACTTCACCAATTCATTAGGCTCAAAACAAGCGTGTGTCACGTTGCATCTTCCACCGCCGGAAATACGAACTTTTTGCAATACTTCAGCACCGCGTTCTAAAATTGCAACTTTTAGTTTTGGATTTTTTTCTGCAATATTAATTGCCGTAAAAAATCCTGCTGCGCCACCGCCTACTATTATAATATCGAAATTCTGATTCATTTTTTAACCATTAAGAGAGTTAAGATTTTTAAGTTTAATCATCAGCAAGCCGAGAAAAATATTCGTTAATTAAAGGTTTGCATGATTTTGTTATATTGAGAGTATTAAAATTGATGAGTAGCCCTTGTGGAATACTTAATAGTTTCATGTAAGTTAGTAGTTTAGCTTCATCAATTGGGTGAAATTTTTCAACCGTTTTCAACTCAACAATAATACAATCATTTACTAATAAATCTAATCGTAATGGATTGGTAAGTTCTAAATCATAGTAATCTAATGCGACATTAAATTGTTGCTTCACATTGTACCCATTTTTTTTCTAACTCATATTTCAAGCATTCTTCATAAATTTTTTCTAATAAACCGGGTCCTAGTTTTTTATGAACTTTTATTGCGTAACTAATAATTTCATAGGATAATTGTGTTATCTCTTTTTTTGTCATAAACTGAATTATTTACCTCGTTACTTAATTGACTTAAATTACTTAATGGTTTAAAAGAAAATATTTTGTTGAGGATACAAAATTAAATTAAAATATTCTGATTCATATTCTATTTGGGAAATCTGTAATAATTCCGTTTACATTGAATGCTTTTATTTTTTGAATGTCTTCTGCTTCATTAATGGTCCAGGGGAAAATAAGAAATCCTTTTTCCTGTATTTGCGCCGTATTTTCCTTTGTCAATAAATGAAAATAAGGGTGAATGGATTTTGCCTGAATAAATTTGGCGAAAGCCAGTGCTAAATCTAAATTTGTGTCTGTTAAAATGCCAATTGGAATTTTATCATTTAAAAAAGCGACTTGCTGCAAGGCATTCCAATCAAAACTGGAGATTAAAAAACGGTTGTATTTCCACCCTTTTTTAGCAACATACTTTTCTATGAGTGAAACCACTTTTTCTGTGGTATCATAACTTTTTAGTTCAATATTGATGAAACAGTCTTGGTTCACTAAATCAAATACTTCCTTCAGTGTTGGGATCTGGTGTTCTCCATTTATTCGAAAAGCTTTCAATTCGCGCAAAGATAGTTTGTTTACAAAACCTTTTCCATTGGTTGTTCTGTCAATGGTTTCATCATGGACAACCATTAATTCACCATCTGCACTCAAATGCACATCAAGTTCAATTCCGTCCACTTGCATGTCTAATGCTTTTTGGAAAGAAATTAAGGTGTTCTCAGGTTCATAACCTTTGGCGCCACGATGTCCAATTTTAAACATTGTTATTTATTTTTTGTAAAGGTAAACATAAAAAAAACGCCTTCATTTTTAAAGGCGTTTGGATTATTTTTAATTTGGCTTTTTCGGTCTTGTCTCCCAATTCTTCAGAGAGAATTTTATTTTTTCAATTCTAAAATCAAAACCGATTTTGGTTCGATTGTTATTTGGTTTGAAATGTCAAATGTTAATTCAGATATTACTTCCTTTCCGGTTTTGAAATCTTTGATGCTTTCTTTAAAACGATGCGTGTTTATAGTTTGGGTTTCATTGCTGTTATTCATTAAAACCATAATACTTTCATTAGTATTGTATCTAAAATAAGCATACACATTTTTTTCAGGGATGTAATGAGTCATTTTTCCAAAATGAACTACCGATTTTGTTTTTCTCCAATTAAATAATTTAGAAGTATAATCAAAATAGTCATTTTGTTCCGCAGTTCTTCCTTCTTTGATAAATGCATTGTTCTTATCGCCTTCCCAACCACCTGGGAAATCTTGGCGAATATCTGCATCACCTTTATCTTTGTTGCCTGTCATGCCAATTTCACTGCCATAATACAGTTGCGGAATTCCGCGGACTGTTGCTATCAAAGCCATTGCCATTTTGTATTTTCTGATGTCTTTTCCATACGTCTGATTGAAACGATTGGTATCATGATTTTCGACAAAAACTAACATATTGTTGGTATTTGGATAAAGGAAGTCATAGGTGAAATTATCATAAAATTTCATCATTCCTTTGTCCCAAGAACCATCATCTTCATTGAATGCTTTGCTTATTGCCTCATATAATGGGAAATCCATTACACTTGGTAAATTAGAATTGTAGTTTTGTATTTTACTTATTGGACTGTCTTTTTGCCAATACGCTATTTGAGCTTGACTTTGCATCCAAACTTCGCCTACAACATTAAAATTTGGGTATTCATCAGTAACTGATTTTGTCCATTTTGCAATTCCTTTTGG
>JBJOQF010000033.1:0-9017 GCA_046050185.1 Bacteroidota bacterium | reverse complement strand
GGCATAACAACAAACGCATAAGAGTATTTTATTAAAATCACTTTTCTTACAAAAAAGTAAGGAATGTAAATCCATTTGTGTAAATATGGATTTGGTTTTTGTTCAACGGTAAGGACAATATTGCAACCTACAGAGTAACCGCCAGCTTCGTAAGCTCCTTTATTTGCCGCTTCCATTATTCCTGGGCCTCCGCCTGTCATTACTGTAAATCCTAATTTGGCTAACTTTGCTCCAATTTTTACTGCGTCCTGATAATGAGTTGTTTCCGAGCCAAAGCGGGCAGAACCAAAGACTGTTACACAAGGACCTATAAAATGCATTTTACGAAATGCATTAATGAAGTTATAAATGACTTTAAATAAAAAAACTAAATTTTTAAATCGTGATAATGGTTCCCTTACAAACAAAGATTCGGATTTTGAAAGCCTGTAGTATTGAGGGAATTTTTTCATAATGACATAAAGTTAATTAACTTTTTTATAACTCCAAACAGCTAAAGCATTTAAAATAATGGCATAAAGTATAATGATAAAAAATTGAAACGAAATATCTGAAAAACTAGCGCCTTTGAGCATTACCATTCTAATGATTTCTACAAAATACCGAATAGGATTAAACAAAGTGATATTTTGAGCCCATCGTGGCATACTTTCTACTGGTGTAAATAAACCGCTCATTAAGATGAAAATTACTGTGAAAAACCAAGCAATGAACATCGCTTGCTGTTGGGTTTCAGTATGATTGGAAATGAATAATCCAATACCTAAAATAACAAATAAATATACCGATGTGAACAAGTAAATCAATCCGATATTACCTAAAATTGGAACGTTAAAAATCAGTTTTGCAATTAACAACCCCACAGTTAAAATTACTAATCCCAATATCCAAAATGGAAATAATTTTCCAATAATGAACTGGTATTTTTTTATAGGAGTAACGTTAATTTGTTCCAAGGTTCCCATTTCTTTTTCCCGAACAATATTCATTGAGGATAAAAATAAGGTAAGCATTGTAACCAAAAGAACTAGAATTCCGGGAACCATAAATGTTTTGTAATTCAAGGTGTTGTTGTACCAAAAAGAAGGTATTGTGACAATACTTTGAGGTTGTACAAAAGTTTCCTCGTTATATTGAAACAATTTAGTTTGTATGTTTTGATTAAATGCAGTTATGATTTGGGTAATATAAACATTTTCAATTCCTGCTGCGGCACCATCGATGGCATTGATACTTACTGACAAATTTGATTTTTTTCCTTTGATGAGGTTCCGTTCAAAATGGTTAGGAATTTCGAGAATGACAGCCACTTTTCCTTTTTGCATTTCTAAATCAGCTTCGTTTTTTGAAATAAAGCTTTGTATTACTTTAAAATAATTGGAAGCTTGAAATTTAGAAATTAATTCTCGTGATGCCGCCGAATGGTCGTTGTCAACATAGGAAAACAGGATGTTTTTTACTTCAAAACTAGCCGCGTTTGACAGTATTAATAATTGAAGTAAGGGCATGACAAATATAATAGGAAGCATTGCTTTATTCCTAAAGATTTGCCTAAACTCCTTCTGGATGATGAATAATATAGTTTTCAATTTATAGGGTATTAAGATTATTGAATTAAGTATTAAGACAAATTATTCCAATCTTATTTTATATTTTTTAATGCTCAATGCGATGAAAAACACAGTCATTCCCAGTAAAATTAAGGTCTCTTTCCAAATTACAGCAATCGATGCACCTTTGAGAAGAATGGCTTTGATTATGATAATAAACCATTTGGCAGGAATGATATTACTGATGATTTGCATGGGCATGGGCATACTGGAAATTGGGAAAATAAATCCTGAAAGGATAATGACAGGCAGCATTAATCCCATCAAGGAAATCATCATGGCAGTTTGTTGTGAATTAGAAATGGTTGAAATCAGGATTCCTAATGATAATGCAGTAATGATGAACAATATACTTTCAAATGTCAATAAAAATAAGCTCCCTTCAATAGGCATTTTGAATACAAAAAAGCTCAAAAGTATTATTATTGTGGCATTGATAATCGAGAGAAAAATATAAGGAAATACTTTTCCAATAATCACCTGAAAAGGTTTTAGAGGTGAAACCAAAAGTACCTCCATAGTACCGAGTTCCTTTTCCCGTGTGATGGAAATAGAGGTCATCATTGCGGAAACGAGCATTAAAATAATAGTCATAACTCCAGGAACAAAGTTGAAAACACTTTTTAATTCGGGATTGTAATACAATTGGGTTTGTGTTTGTATTTGATAACTGGATGGGTTATTTTTATTAATTTGCTGTGTGTAATTTAACAATATTGCATTCACGTAATTTGTAATTGTATTGGCGATATTGGGATCAGTGGCATCGGTTATAACCTGAACTTTGGCTTGCTTTTTTGTTTGTAGGTTTTTTATAAAATGGTTTTCAAAAACGAGAACTGCTTTTATTTTTCCTTTTTTGAAAACGGATTCAACTTGGTTTTCACTACTGATTTCCTGTTCGATATTGAAATATTTGGAAGCATCGATTTTGTTGATTATTTTTTGTGTTTCAGCATCTTTTGATTGATCTAAAATAGCAATATTCACGTTATTGATTTCGTTAGTTATGGCAAAACCAAACAGCATGATTTGTACAATAGGCATCCCAAAAAGAATAAACATAGTGCGTTTATCACGAAATATGTGATAGAATTCTTTTTTGATAAAACCGATGAATCTTTTCATTTTAAGTTTTTTTTTATTTCACTTTCCTTGCTAATTTTAGGAATACGTCATTCATAGCAGTCACATTATACTGCTTTTTTAAATTTTTTGGAGAATCCAGTGCTTCGATGCGGCCTTCTACCATGATAGAAACTCGATCACAATATTCAGCTTCGTCCATATAATGTGTAGTTATAAAAATGGTAGTTCCTTTGTGTGCTTCGGCATAAATCATTTCCCAGAATTGCCTTCTTGTTATGGGATCTACGCCACCGGTTGGCTCATCCAGAAATACGATTTTAGGTTCGTGTAATAAGGCAACCGAAAAAGACAATTTCTGTTTCCAGCCCAATGGTAGTGAATCAACTAGTTTGTCAGCCACTTCCTCGAGTCCTAATTCTCGTACTAGCTGAGTTGTTTTTTCTTTGATTTGTAATCGGCTTAATCCATAAATACCTCCAAAAAAAGTGATGTTTTCTTTGATAGTTAAATCATCGTACATCGAGAATTTTTGACTCATGTAACCAATGCTTTTCTTCACCATTTCGGATTGCTTTTTTACATCAAAACCAGCAACTTGCGCTTCGCCAGAAGTTGGTTTCGAAATCCCAATCAACATTTTCATAGCGGTAGTTTTACCAGCTCCATTGGCTCCCAGAAATCCAAAAATTTCTCCTTTATTCACATTAAAAGAGATATTATTGACCGCTGTGAAACTGCCAAATGCTTTGGTGAGATTTTTTACGCTTATAATTTTTTTCTGATTCATATTTTCATTGTGAAGCATGAAGTAATTTTATTGTTTTTTGATCTTATAAATCCATAAAAACGTCTTCAATTGTTGGATTTGAAAAGTGAATTTCTATTTCAGTATGATTTTTATTTTGAAGATAATTCAGCAATTCGGCGCTATTAAAATCTTGTTTTTTATCAATATAATGAATGTATTCACCAAAGGCAAAAACACTGTATTGGCTTGAATAATGCTTTAAATCCTGAATGAGTTGATAGGTGTTTTTGGCTCGAATATCATAAATAATTTTGTCATATTTGCTGATGATATTTTCCGGACTGTCTATTTTTAGGATTTTCCCTTTTTGGATTAGCGCGATTCTGTCACACAAAGCAGCTTCGTCCATATACGGTGTTGAAACGAGAATCGTGATTCCTTTTTGTTGTAATCGCTTGAGCATTTCCCAAAATTCTTTTCGGGAAACGGGATCAACTCCCGTTGTGGGTTCATCCAGAAAAAGTACTTTTGGCTTGTGGATTAAAGCGCAGCACAACGCTAATTTCTGCTTCATTCCTCCTGAAAGTGCGCCTGCTCTTCGTTTTTTGAATGGTTTGATTTGAATATAAATTTCCTTGATTAAATCGTAATTTTCTTCAATTGTTGTACCAAAAATGGTTGCGAAAAATGTCAAATTTTCTTCGACAGTTAAATCTTGGTACAAAGAAAACTTCCCGGGCATATAACCTACAGCATTTCGAATGGATTTATAGTCTTTCACTACATCAAAATTAGCTACCGAAGCAGTTCCTTGGTTTGCCAATAGGAGTGTGGTCAATATCCTGAAAATAGTTGTTTTTCCAGCGCCATCAGGTCCAATTAGTCCAAATAATTCTCCTTCTTTTACTTCAAAAGAAATGTCCTCAACAGCTTTGATGTTGTGGTAAGATTTGGATATATTTTGGACAATTATACTCATATACTATGATAATTTAAAAAATCAATTTAAATTTTTACTCCCTCTTTTGGGGTTAGGGGGCTATCCACATTTCGGCAGGCATTCCAATTTTTAGACTGCCGTCATTTTTAACTTTAACTTTCACTGCATAAACCAGATTGGCCCGTTCTTCTTTGGTTTGAATGATTTTTGGTGTAAATTCTGCTGATGATGCAATCCAAGAAATAGTTCCCGGATAGGTTTTCATGTCTTTTTGGGAGTCTATTTTCACAGTAACATTTTGTTCAACTTTTATTTGAGCCAACTGGGTTTCACTCACATAAACGCGTAAAATCATTTCGGAAATATCGGCAATTTTATACAGCGGTTTACCAAAAGAGGTGACTTCATTTGGTTCCGCATATTTGGCCAAAATAGTTCCTTTTATGGGATTGATGATTTTACTTTTCTGAATTTGGTCGTTTATTTTTTCGATTTGTACGTCAATCGATTGTACTTCGTTTACAATAGGTGCATTTTGAGTTTCTACACTTTTTATTTGTTCATTCAGCACATTTACTTTCCCGATAATTTCATCCACTTGGCGTTTGGTTGCAGCGTTTTCGGCAAACATGTTTTGAATTCTTTTTTGTTCAATCAAAGTGGTTTTTAGTTGTTCTCTTAATATATTGGTTTGGGATAAAACGTTTTTTGATTTTGAAAAAACTGTGTTTTTAGAAGCAATCAATTGCTGTTTATTGAAATACAATTGGGTTGTATCTATCAATCCCACTTGCGTATTGGGTTCGAGAATATCGCCTTCTTCCAATTTTAAAAAATCAATTTTCCCATTGGCTTCCGCCGAAATTGTAACTTCGGTCGCTTCAAAATTTCCGTAGCCATCTGCTTTTTGATTGTTTTTAGTACAAGAAATTAGACTGGCAAAGATTAAGAATGTAAAGCTTGTTTTCATTTTGTGAATTTTATTATTTTATAAAATCTTCTCATTTCAAGTTAATACCCTTTATTAACTTCATAATTTGCTTTGGCCAAAGCCAACTGAATTTCATGTGATTTTTGATTGTTTTTTGCCTCGTATAAATTGGTCAGTTCCACCAAATATTCTGAGGAAGTGATGATGCCATTTCGTAGTTGTGCATCTGATGATTTTACCACATATTCCCGTAAATGGATGATTTCAGCATCAGTTTTAATTATTTCTTCTAATTTTTTTATTTCGTTTTCCATTTCCTGCTGTTGCAAATTGTTGTTGAGTAAAAATGTTTCTTTTTCGGTTGTTATAATGTTTTCTGAAATGGAAAGTGCTTGTTTTTCGATTTTCGATTTGTTCCAATCAAACACATTCCAATTGGCTTTTAGTCCCACTATATAAAAGGTTTGAAACGAATTGTTTAACATATTTAAACCTGGGTTTCCATAACCAGCCTGACCAAATGCATTTACTTTTGGTAGATTATTTTTCGAAATCACCTCTTTTGAAACTTCAATTTGTTCGTTTTGCAAATCGAATAATTTCAATTCTGGGCGATTAGTTTCTTTTGAGAAATATGTTGAATTACTTGGTTTTACCAAAGTGGTATTTTCATCTAATGGCGAAAAAATTAATGTAGATAAATTGTCTAACATTCTTTTTTTGTCAAATTGAATTTCGATGAGTTGTTGTTGTATTTTTAAATTTTCGGCTTCTAGAACTTTTTCCGAAGCAGGAAGAATAGTGCCAAATTTCACTCCCGTTTTCACTTCTTTAATTTTAGAACTTAGTTGTTCTTGTTTTAAAATTAAAATAGCATTCCTTTCCTGTAATAACAAAACTGAAAAAAACAGCTGATTGATTTTATTTTTAATTAAGTATAAATTTACTTCAACTTGTTGCTGTTGGGTTTTGGTTTGTGATGCTTTAAGCTTGGCATTGGTATCAATCATACCACCATTATAAAGCAATTGGTTTACATCTACTGTTGCTCGATATTGGTTTTTATTTAAAGGATTTACGTTTGGCATCGCAATTGGTAATCCTGTCACATCCGATTGGTAAGTAGCTTGTGCGTTCACATCAATTTTTGGCAGTTTACCTTTATTGAGCGCGTCAATTTCATAGACTGTTTTTTGTTGTAACAAATTCGTTTGTATAGCCAATGGATATTTTTTATTTGCCAAAACATAGCAATCTTCTAAAGAAACTATTTGTTGTGCATTAGTATGAAAAACGACTAATGAAAAAATGGTGATTAATATTTGTTTCATTTTTGTATCGAATTAATAATTTGTTCCGCAATACTGGTTTTTCGTTCTTCCATCAACTGATTAAACTCTGAATCGGATATTTGTATGATTCCTTTTACCATCATTTGAGCTGCAAATGGAAAAATTGTCATCGAAAAAATGTCTAATAGCAGTTGTTTAGGATTTATTGGTTTTATGATTCCTGCTGCAATCTCTCTTTCGATTTGAGAAATTAAAAGGCTGGGGTTAGGCCTGTTTTCGTGATTTAAAAAAGACTCCACAAACTCCGGATTATTATTCATTTCTTGTATAACAAATTGAGGGAGGTAAGGATTGTCAATGACAAACGAAATATAGCTGTAAGTAAACTTTCTTATTTTATCAAAAATCGTTTCATCAGAATTAAAAATAGCATTGATTTGTGGTGCTAATTGTCCAAAAGAATTCATGAAAACGGCTTTGAAAAGCAATTGTTTGTTCTTGAAACAGTAATGTAACATGGCTTTATTTATTCCGGCTTCATCTGCTATTTCCTGCATTCTAGCACCAGCAAACCCTTTTTGCTGAAATACAATCCTGGCGGCGTTGAATATTTTTTCTTCAGTTGTCATAGTGGATTTAACTATACAGTTTAACCATTTGGTTAACAAAGGTAGCAAAAAAAGTATTTCATATTGAGATACTTAAAAAAATATTGATCTAAGGTAAGAGTTTAAAATCTCGCAATTTATTGCAATACTTTAATAATACTAAAAAAAATATACCTTTAGATTATGAGTACAGTTTTAAGAAAAGGTTTATATACTTTATATCTCTTGATTTGTCATGCAGTTTTTAGTTACAAATATCTTTTTAAAGTTTTGCGAGGTAATGTTAAAAAGCGTTGCTATGAACTTATAATACAAATTTGTGAATCAGAAGGGATTGAAAATTTAAAAGGAATCGTTAGTTCTGAACATGGTCACATGCACATAGAATATGAACCAAAGCAAAATATTAGTATAATTTTAAAGAATTTTAAAGGTCGAACTTCAAGAAAATTGCAAATGGAATTTTCGGAATTGAATGAACGTTATTAAGAGTAGATAGGTTTAGTTTCACTTGAATTTTAGCAACAACTTTTTATATGTAAATAAAACAATAAATAATTATATAAATAAAATGGCTCAAGATATTTCACCAATTATAAAACCAGATGAACTTATAGTACTAAATCATAAGAATGAATTAATTATTATTGATGCTAGTAATGGCACTAAAGAAAATTATGCAGCAAAACATTTAGATGGTGCTTTATATGTTGATTTAAATACACAGTTAGCCAATGTAAATGCTGATTTATCTATAGGAGGCAGACATCCTTTGCCTACGATTGAACAATTTTCTGAAACTTTAACAAGTCTTGGTATAACGCCAATAAGTCATGTAGTGGTGTATGATGATAAAAATGGTTCCAATGCTGCTGCACGGTTTTGGTGGATGTTAAAATCTGTTGGGCACCAGAAAGTTCAGGTGTTAGATGGCGGATTTCAAGCGGCTATTAAAGCTGGATTTCCAACAAGCTCAAAAAAAGAAATTATATTAAAAAAGAAACCGTATAAAGTTCAAAATTGGTTGTTGCCTTTAGTTGATATTCACGAAATTGACAAAGTAATACAAGATATTAATTTTCTTGTAGTTGATGTGCGAGATGAGGGACGATATAATGGAGAAATAGAACCAATAGATTTAGTCGCCGGTCATATTCCGGGTGTCAAAAGCATTCCTTTTACTACTAATTTAGATTCAAATGGGTTTTTCTTATCACCGGAAGAATTGAAGAATAATTATTTAAAAGAATTTGGAGATAGGTCAGCTGAAAATGTTATCGTTCATTGCGGTTCAGGTGTAACTGCCTGTCATACGCTTTTGGCAATTGCCTATGCAGATCTAGAAATTCCAAAACTGTATGTTGGTTCTTGGAGTGAGTGGTCCAGAAATAATAGACAGATAGCAACTTCGAAGAAAGAGTAAAGGCTGATTTTTAAGTATGTGTAAACAAAACAAGAGCTTTGAAGGAATTCAAAGCTCTTGTTTTATTGGGTTTGCACAAGGGATAGTAGTGGAAATCCTTTTTTTGTCTCGTTTTTTAACGAGACAAAAAAAGATTGCAACATATAGCCCGACCCGCTTTTTTTGGCGGGATGTGCCCTAATGCTAAAACTATTTTTTATCTACTACAGGGCGATTTTCTCTGTTTGCCAATTCCCAAGCGATTACAAATGCAAGTTGAGTTCTTTTGGCTAAAGCATCAAATTCAATTTTATCTACTTCATCTGTTTTTTGATGGTAATCAGCATGTACGCCATTGAAAAGAAATACGGCTGGAATTCCATGTTTTGCAAAATTA
>JBJOQF010000032.1:0-3872 GCA_046050185.1 Bacteroidota bacterium | reverse complement strand
CCAACCACTGATGCTGATGTAGCTTGCTTCGCTTCTACTGAAAATGTAACTTTACAAACTGGTTTTGTTTTTACAAATTGTTTCTTAATTGACATAACTATTTCATTTTTAGAATTATGAGGCAAAGGAAACAAATTCAAATGAACTTTCAACAAAGCACATGAAGTTTTAGCAGAATGACATATACAGTGTTAATTTTTAAACAAATCTTTAATTATCTGAGACTTAAATTTTATATCCTAAATAAGAAAACGTTTTCACACTAAATAATAACCAGTCGAAATAGTGCTTTTACAAAATAAAATTTATCTTTATAAACAAAATTTAATCTATGAAAAAACACCAACACGAACAATATGAGTATGCTAGAAAAAGAATTCAGCAAAAAAAAAGACTGTTTTTTCATTTTGTTTTACTTCTTTTAGGAAGCTTCTTTTTATTCATATCTAATAAATTTTTCGGAATTAACATTGATTTGGATTGGCATATTTGGGGAATTACTGTATGGGTTTTTGTTTTTATATTGCACTTTATAAAAGTATATATTACGGATCGTTTCATGAATAAAGATTGGGAAAGAGAACAAATAGACCGGCTTATTAAACTTCAGCAAAAAAAAATAAATCAATTAGAAACAAAAATTAACGAAGAATCCTCCATATAAAATTAAGAGAACTATGATAATAATGATTGCAGCTGTTGCTGAAAACAATGCGCTTGGAGAAAACAATAAATTGGTTTGGCATCTTCCAAATGATTTCAAAAGATTTAAAACACTTACTTCTGGACATCATATTATAATGGGCAGAAAAACTTTTGAAAGCTTTCCAAAACCATTGCCTAATCGAACTCACATTGTGATATCCCGGCAAAAAGAATACCAATCCGAAGGTTGTATTGTTGTAGACAGCATGGAAAAGGCTTTGGCAATTTGTCCGAAAAATGAAACCTCATATATTATTGGAGGAGGGGAAATTTACAATCTAGGACTTCCTTTTACTGACAAGATTGAAATCACAAGAGTTCATCATAATTTTGCAGCAGATGCTTTTTTTCCTGAAATCAATCTTGACGAATGGGAAATTACAATATCTGAATTTAACCCAAAAGACGAAAAACATCTTTACGACTATACCTACCTAACTTTTTCCAGAAAATAAAAAACATCCCAAAATGGGATGTTCTTTTTAACAATGATAAGGGAATGACCTATTCTTGAAACAGTATTTGATAACTCAAACCAAAAATCACAAATACTAGTAACACTCCAGAAATGAAGGTAATTACATTCGATGATTTTTGAGAGTACATTTCAAAAAAGCCTTTAATACCAAATACCACGAAGGTACTAAAGATAAAGAAAATCAAAATTTCCAAAAACAAATTTAATCCTAAGAACGTATGTTGCGATTTAAACACAGTATTGTATTGTAAAACAATACTTTCAAAACTACTAACAAGAACAAATGATATTGTTAACGCAAGAAACAACCATTTGATTTGGGTCATTGAATCCCTATGAATCATTGATAAATATTTTCAAATATTATGGTGTAAAATTGAATAATAAAAACATATACTACAATACCCACTTTTAGTGATATTTTAGATTTTTTGTAATTATTTTATAATTACACTTAAAAGGACAAAAACAATCTTTTATTTCAGTAAAAGAAAGTTTACTGCTAATCCTAAAACTGATTTTTAGTTTGTGTAGTTTGTATTATATTTGTGGAAATTAAAAAAATGTCAAAAAACATAACACCCTATAAAAATTCAACTTTAGGCAAAAAAGAACAAGTTGCAAAAATGTTTGACACCATATCTGGAAATTATGACAATCTTAATCGTGTCATATCTTTTGGCATTGACGTCAAATGGCGCAAAAAAGTATTGCAACTAGTTGCCAAATCCAGTCCAAAAATAATTTTGGATATTGCAACAGGAACTGGTGATTTGGCTATTTTGATGGCACAAACTAATGCTGAAAAAATTATTGGTCTAGATATATCTGCAGGTATGCTTGAAGTAGGGGTAAAAAAAATTGCTTCAAAAAACTTATCCAATACTATTGAAATGCTATTAGGCGACTCTGAAAACATGCCATTTGAAGACAATTATTTTGATGCTATAACTGTAGCTTTTGGAGTTAGAAATTTTGAAACACTCGAAAAAGGGTTAGCCGAAATTTTAAGAGTTTTAAAACCAAGCGGTGTCTTTGTGATTTTAGAAACCTCAGTACCTGAAAAGACGCCTTACAAACAAGGCTATAATTTTTACAGTAGAAACATACTCCCTATAATAGGAAAATTATTCTCTAAAGACAATGTGGCTTATGGTTATTTATCCGAATCTTCCGCTGCATTCCCTTATGGAGAAGCATTGAACAATATTTTGAGAAAAATTGGGTTTATAGATGTTATAGCAATGCCGCAAACATTTGGTGTGGCCACCATTTATTCTGCTTCTAAAAAATAAGATGAAAAAAATAGTTGTTTTAGTTTTATTAACTTTCAATCTGAATGGATTTGCACAGTTTAATAAAAACATGTTTAGCAAGGATCCTATTATTAACTTGGAAAATTTTCAAAATAAAAAGCTCTATTTTGGATATTTTTTAGGGTTCAATTCTTATGGTTTTAAAATTGATTATAAAACCGTTGGGCCTGATATTCAAGTAAAAAAAACAACGGGTTTTAATGTGGGAATCGTTGGTGATTTAAAACTTCATGAAAATATCAGTTTCCGATTTGAACCAGGTTTATATTATACTAAAAGAGATTTGTATTTTCCTGGTTTTACAACAAAAAACGATGCCCTGAGAGAAGTAAACAGTACTTATATTCATTTCCCTTTACTAATAAAATTCTTATCACTTAGAACTGGAAATATTCGTCCATATATTGTTGGAGGATTATCCTCAACTTTAAATTTATCGAGCAATTCAAAATCAATAGATGATAATTTAGAACGACGTTTTAGAGTAAAACCTTGGACTACAAATTATGAAATGGGTTTAGGAATCGATTTCTTTTCCCCTTATTTTATATTTTCTCCTTCCATAAGAGGTGTTTTTGGACTTAAAGACGAACTTATCAGGGATAAAGACCCTAATAGTCCTTGGACTAGCAACATAGAATCAATAAAGACCAGAGCTATTTTCATCAATTTTACATTTCATTAAAATCAATTATTATTAAATTTCTATTACGAATTTCTTCTAAATTCACTGAGAATAATTGCCGTTGCAGTAGCTACATTCAAACTTTCTGTTTTTTGAATTTCTCCGAAACGAGGAATTGTAAGTCTATTTTGAACTAGTTTTTCAATTACTGGTGAAATTCCATTAGCTTCATTTCCCATGATAATAATTCCTTCCTGAGGCAAACTGGTTTTGTAGATATTCTCACCATCCATAAAAGTCCCAAAAACCGGTAATTTAGTTTGCGTTATAAAAGTATTCAAATCTATGTAAGTAACATTTACCCTTGCGATAGAACCCATTGTAGCCTGCACCACTTTTGGATTATATATATCAACAGTTTCCTTAGAACACACTAATTGATGAATTCCAAACCAGTCACACAATCGCAATATTGTACCTAAATTTCCTGGATCGCGAATGCTATCAAGCGCAAGAATCAATCCGGAATGAATCATTTTCTCCTGTGTTGGTATTTTAAAAACTGCCAAACAAGAATTAGGCGAAGCAAGTGCGCTTATTTTTTTTAAATCATTATCATCAATACTCGTTTTTTTTGCATTTGAAATTTCTTCAAAATCATTTTGAGTCGTGTACAGATGTTCCAGTTCAAAATTTGACTGTAATAATTCCTGAATTACTTTTACACCTTCGGCAAAAAACAATTTAT
>JBJOQF010000031.1:0-5518 GCA_046050185.1 Bacteroidota bacterium | reverse complement strand
ATAGCGAACAGGCGAAGCAAACTTAATTTCTTAATGGTTTTATATTTTAAGCTTATTGTTTAAAAATAAAACGAATTACGGATTCGTAGACCAAATACTGCTGTTTTTGATAAAAACGCGTCGGTTTAATTTGAGTTGTGCGATTATTAATTCGGCCATGTCTTCTGCTTGCATGACTTTATCCGGATTACCGTCGGTCAAGTTTAATTCTTTTGCCATGTCAGTAGCAACAGTGCTTGGCGTTAATGCCGTTACACGAATATTATGCTTGCGAACTTCCTGCATCAACGATTCCGTCAATCCTAAAACAGCAAATTTTGAAGCACTGTAAGCACTGGTTAAAGCATTTCCGCTTAATCCTGCTGTTGAAGAAATGTTGATGATATCACCCGTTTGTCTTTCAATCATATTTGGTAAAACGGCACGTGTCACATAATAGGTTCCCATTAAGTTTACCTGAATAATGCGTTCCCAAGCGGCTGGTTCTAGTTCTAAAAATTTTCCAAAAGCAGCAATTCCTGCATTATTGATTAAAATATCGATAGTTCCAAATTCGGTTAAGGCTTTTTCTACTGCAACGTTTACCGAGTTTATATCAGCAACATCAGCAGTTATTGCAAGTGCTTTTACTCTTAATGAACGCGCTTTTATAGCTACACTGTCTATTTCTTCTTTTGTTCTGGCAACCAAAATTACATTTACGCCTTCCTTAGCTAAGGCCAAAGTGATAGCTTTTCCAATTCCTTTTCCTGCACCGGTGATGAGAGCATTTTTATTTTTTAGGTTGGTCATCGTTTAATTTTTAAAGTTTTTTTCTAAAGTCAATTTATAAATAGCTGTTTCTAAAATTTCAGTGTCCTTGTCTTCACAAAGTAGGAATTCGATGTTTTCTTTTGAATTCGTGTATAATGTTAATCCTTCGAATTTGTGGGTTTCTGAAATCTTTTGGGTAAATTTAACTTCGAAAGTGTCTAATGCCAAAGCTCCTATGAAACTTCCCAATACTTCCCCATCGTCATAGGTTGAGGTTGTATTTTCTACTGCAGCTAAGAAATAGATTTTATCTTCTACGTGAATGGCATCGGTAAAGGTAGCTTCTATGTTTTGGATTTTTGGTAATGAGATTGGGGAAAAATGAATATCATTTCCTTCTTTGTCTAAAATGAAAATACCGTTTTTAGATTGTGCTCCATTTCCTCGTTGAAACAAATGCCATTTTTCGTTGTGAAATAAAGCGCCTTCTATGTTTAAATCAGCATCCGAAATAGAAGCGGTTTGTTTTAGTTTTTCATAAATGGCAGACAAATCTTTGTCTTCTATTGCTGTAGAAATAAGATCGTAACTGATGCGTTTGTTTCTGTTGGGCGTGGAACCGGAACCCAAAAGATAGATTTTATTCTCTTTTTGGGTTATGGATTCAAAATCGAATTTATCTTTTTTAGGAATGTTTTCCTGACTGTTTTCAAAGAGTTTTATTTTAAGGAGTTTATTTTCTTTGATGGTATATTCATAAAGATAGGAGCTATTGTCAGAGATTATAAACAAGGAATCGTCTTTGTAAATGAGTCCTGAGGCAGAACCAATACCGTTGATTTGAAATAGTAATTCGAGTTGAAATGGTAGCATATTGTTTGTTTTGGAAAGGAATGCCCTAGCCCTGATGGAAGCGGTATCCTTTTCCTTTTTTTCTTTTAAAAAAGGAAAAGATACAAGTGAACAGCAGGAAACAGCTCCTGAAATTCATCAAGATTAATCCTTATTATTTGTTATATTTGAGATGTAAAGATAAAATATTTCTTATGAAGTCTATAAATCCCGATGATTTTAAAGTGATTGGCAAAATTGATTTGTCTAAAATTCCAACGAACTTGTTTAATGAGGCCAGTGATGATGATAAGGAGGAAAAGTTAGATAAAGTGCAAGTGAAATTGAGTGAGATACAGGATGTGATGTATGCACATAATCGCTATGGTGTTTTGATTTGTCTGCAAGGTATGGATACCTCAGGGAAGGATAGTTTGATTCGGGAAGTTTTCAAGGAATTTAATCCGCGTGGTGTTGTGGTGCATAGTTTTAAAACTCCTAATTCGACTGAACTGGAGCACGATTATTTGTGGAGACATTATTTGGCTTTGCCTGAAAAAGGGAAATTTGCGATTTTTAACAGAACGCATTATGAGAACGTTTTGGTTACGCGCGTGCATCCAGAGTATATTATGAATGAAAATTTGCCGGGAATTGAAAAAGTGGCTGATATTACACCTCAGTTTTGGGAAAATAGGATGGAGCAAATCAATAATTTTGAAAAGCATATCACGCAAAACGGAACAATTGTTTTGAAGTTTTATTTTCACATGAGCAAGGAAGAGCAACGCAAACGCTTGCTGCGCAGACTGGAAGAAGTAGAACATCACTGGAAATTTTCGCCGGGTGATTTGAAAGAGCGTGAGCATTGGGAAGAATACATGCAGTATTATGAAGAGGCAATTAATAAAACAGCCACCGAAAATGCGCCTTGGTACATCATTCCATCAGATGATAAGGAAATGGCGCGGTATATTGTAGCCAAAATTATTTGGGAAGAAATGCAAAAACATACCGATATTAAAGAACCACAATTAGATGAGAAAGTAAAAGCTAATTTTGAAATTTATAAAGAAATGTTGAAGAAAGAATAAAACAAGGAATAGTTCCTGAAAAATTTAAGGTATATTCCTTGTTTATTTAAATAAACGCTCAAATGGAGGTGTTATATTTTCAATTGTATCGATACAATTGAAAGCTTCTATTTATCTTTGCCAACAAAAAATAAAAAGTGAATTTATCTCAATATACCAAAGAGTTTTCTTATAATATAAAATTAGCTTATCCTGTAGTTTTGGGAATGCTAGGTCATACTTTAATAGGGATTGTAGATAATTTTATGGTGGGTAATCTTGGTTCTACTGAGTTGGCTGCTGTTTCACTAGGCAATAGTTTTATTTTTATTGCATTATCGTTAGGAATAGGTTTTTCTACGGCTATAACACCATTGACTGCCGAGGCTGATGCCGAAAAAGATGATAAAAAAATCCGAACTACTTTTCACCATGGATTGCTTTTGTGTACGGTTTTAGGAGTAGCGTTATTTATTTTGACGGTATTATCTAAACAAATTATGTACTTGATGCATCAACCTAAAGCAGTAGCTGATATGGCTGCGCCTTATATTGATTGGGTGGCTTTTTCATTAATTCCGGTTATAATTTATCAGGGATACAAACAATTTGCCGATGGTTTAGCGAAAACTAAATATTCGATGTATGCTATTTTTATGGCCAATGTGGTGCATGTATTTTTTAATTATGTGTTGATTTATGGATTTTGGATTTTTCCAAAATTAGGAATTCTTGGTGCAGCATTAGGAACGGTAATTTCAAGAATTATGATGGTGGTTTTTATGCACTATCTTATGAAAAGAAATGCAGCGTTGAAAGGCTATTTCAAAAATTTTAGTTTCAAAGAAATACGAAAATCGATTTTAAAAAAAATTATCAATTTGGGTTTGCCTTCTGCAATGCAAATGCTATTTGAAGTAACTTTATTTACTGCTGCTATCTGGCTCTCTGGTTCTTTGGGAAAAAATAGTCAGGCAGCCAATCAAATAGCGCTTACTCTTGCTTCATCAACATTTATGGTAGCAATGGGTTTGAGTGTTACTGCAATGATTAGGGTGAGTCACACTAAAGGAATGAATGATTATAAAAACTTGATAATTGTGGCTCGGTCAATTTTTTTGCTGGCAATTATACTCGAAATACTTTTTGGGATTATTTTTGTTGTTTTCCATAATTTTTTGCCACACTTGTTTTTGAATATGAAGGATTCTGCTCAAGTTTTAGACAATCAAGAAATAATTATAATAACATCAAAATTGCTTTTAATTGCAGCAATTTTTCAAATTTCAGATGGAATTCAAGTGGTTGTTTTGGGAGCTTTAAGAGGTTTGCAGGATGTAAAAATACCAATGTACATAACGTTTGTTGCGTATTGGGTTATCGGTTTTCCTACTTCTTATTATTTAGGAAAATATACTTCTTTGCAAGCAGTAGGAATATGGATTGGACTTTTGGCAGGATTATCTGCAGCCGCTTTATTTTTGTATATTCGCTTTGCCAGATTGACAAGAAAATTGGTTTTACAGAATCATAAATAATAATAATGTTCTTACAATGTAACTTCTAATTTCTTTACTCGTATAATAAGCATACAAACCTAAATGACAAAAAAATGATACTATTTATTATTCTTGGAATAATTTTATTGATTACAAGTTATTCATTAAAAAGCAATGTTAATCCGTTTTCAAAATTCGCAAATGTTCTAAAAATTATTGGTGTTTTAGTAATTGCTTTAGGGCTTTTTTCTTCGATGTTCAAACAAATTGATGCTGGAAAAGTAGGAGTTCAATCGCTGTATGGAAGTGTGCAACCTGATGTTTTGGAAAGTGGTCTGCATTTGATAAATCCATTATTGGATATCACAGAGTTTGATATTCAAACACAAAACTACACCATGTCAGCCATTCATGGAGAAGGTGCTCAAGAAGGTGATGATGCGATTCGTGTTTTGTCAAATGATGGTCTGGAAGTGGTAATTGATTTGACAGTTTTGTTTCGTGTTTCTCCTGACTCAGCACCAAAAATTTTAAAACAAATTGGAGTTGATTATTCGGATAAAATTGTTCGCCCAGTAACAAGAACCCGTATTCGTGACAATGCTGTTTATTACGATGCAGTAGCTTTATATTCTACTAAAAGAAATGAATTTCAACAACGAATTTTCAAAACGATTGAAGCTGATTTTAAAACCAGAGGTCTAGTTTTAGAGCAATTATTGATTAGAAACATCAATCTTCCTATATCAGTAAAAGCATCTATTGAAAGTAAAATTAATGCAGAACAAGATGCCCAGAAAATGACATTTGTACTTCAAAAAGAAAAACAAGAAGCCGAACGAAAAAGAGTGGAAGCACAAGGTATTGCTGATTATCAAAGAATTATTTCAACAGGTTTGTCCGATAAACAATTGCAATACGAACAAATAAAAGCACAAAAAGAACTAGCAGCTTCTCCTAATACTAAAATCATTTTTATGGGGAAAGGAAGTGCACCAGTAATTTTGTCTGATAAATAATTTTTTTGTTTAACTGGTTATTTGTTTAATCGGTTAAATAAATAGCCAATTAACCGATTAACCTTACTATATGGAATTACCAAAATTTTTACTAGGCGACAACACTGATTTTCCCGAAGATATTTTCATTATTCACCTTGATTATCCAAGATTTATAATCAATCTAAAAGATGATGAGGTAGAATACATGGAAGAAGCAGAAGATCTTGATGAAGGCGAATTGAATGCTGAAATGGAAGGATTAATAGTTCTCGCCAATGATTTTTACGATAGAGAAATGGAGCGTTACGAGAAAGAATAAGTCAATTTTATATTTTTAAAATATTAATTTAGCGGATACAAA
>JBJOQF010000030.1:0-3361 GCA_046050185.1 Bacteroidota bacterium | reverse complement strand
CAATGATTTAAAAGTGGAAGTAATTGATAATGTAGGAAATTCAACTATCTTTGAAACTCATTTTTTCAGAAGTCAAAAAAAATAAAAACCGAATCATTTGAATACTAATAAATTAATAGTTGTTTTCTTTTTTTTCTTTGTTGGACTTTCCTTATCAGCCCAATCGGCTAGGATTAAAGGAATTATTCTTGATAAAAATAACCAACCTGTAGAGAATGTAAATGTTTTGTGTCTTGATAAAACAACGCAATCTAATATAAATGGTTTTTTTGATTTGACTGTTCCTGCTAATCAAAAAGTGGTGGTTGTTTTTACCCATATTTCTTTGAAAAAAACAACAGTTTCCATTGTTTTAAAATCAAATGAAGATTATGAGTTCAATTTAGTAATGAACGATTATCAAGAGCAGATGGGCGAAGTTGTCGTTATTGCAAAAAATGGAAAAAGAGTTCAGGGAATTACCACAATTGAGCCTATGGTTATCCGGAAAATTCCTGGAGCTAATGCGGGAATCGAAAATATTTTAAAAACCTTACCGGGAGTAAATTCTAATAATGAACTAAGTACACAATATGCTGTTCGTGGTGGAAATTATGATGAGAATTTGGTCTATGTTAATGAAATTGAAGTGTATCGTCCTTTCTTAATTCGTTCAGGCCAGCAAGAAGGATTGAGTTTTACAAATACTGATCTAGTTCAAAATATAGATTTTTCTGCTGGGGGTTTTCAGGCAAAATTTGGGGATAAATTATCTTCGGTATTGGATATTACTTATAGAAAACCAGTAAAATTCGGAGTCAATCTTGAAGCTAGTTTTCTTGGCGGAAGCCTTTCGATAGATGCCGTTTCCAAGAATAAAAAATGGTCGGCAGTAACCGGGGTTCGGTATCGAAACAATAGTCTATTGGTGAAAAGCCAGGAAACACAAACGAATTTTACTCCTACATTTGCGGATATTCAAACAAATATTAATTACCAAGCTTCGGCTAAATGGCAATGGAGTTTTCTAGGGAATATTTCTCAAAACAAATACCAGTATCAACCATTATCGCGTCAAACTAATTTTGGAACTATTGATAAGCCAATGGCACTTTCTATTTATTATGAAGGTCAGGAAAAAGATAAATACGATACTTATTTTGGAGCTGTAAAAACAACTTTTAAAGCTTCGGATAACCTTACATTTAAATTTATCGGATCTGTTTTTCATACTTTAGAACAAGAACATTTTGATGTTTTTGCTCAATATCGTCTAGGGGAAGTAGATGCTAATATTGGTTCTGATACGTATGGTGATGTTTCTTTTACAAGAGGAATTGGTTCACAGCTTAATCATGCACGAAATGATTTAGATGCGCTAATTATCAATACGGAAATAAAAGGGTTTCATAATTGGAAAGAAAATCAACTGGAATGGGGAATAAAATATACGAGAGAATCCATTCGAGACAGAATAATAGAGTGGGAAGTAATTGATTCAGCAGGATTTTCTATAAATCCCCCAATTATTATTTTGCCTAAAAATGATCAACCATATACTCCATACACAGGACCATTAGTGCCTTATCAGAACGTGAGAGCGACTAATTTTAATACAATTAACCGGTTTTCAGGTTACGCACAATGGAGTAGAAAAGAAAATTTTGGTTCGAGTGAAGTTTGGTATAATGCAGGAGTTCGAATGCATAATTGGGAAGTTTCCGGAGATAATGTAATGGGAAAATCTCAAGTTAATTTTAGTCCAAGAGCGCAATTTGCCATAAAACCGGATTGGGAAAAGGATATGGTTTTCAGGATTTCGGGGGGAGTGTATTACCAACCGCCATTTTATAGAGAACTTAGAAATGCCGATGGAGTGGTACAACCAAATGTTAAGGCGCAACAATCCATTCATTTAGTTATGAGTAATGATTATAGTTTCAAGATGTGGAAACGTCCTTTTAAACTGGTTTCTGAATTGTATTATAAATCATTGACGGATGTAAATACCTATACCATTGATAATGTTCGCATACGTTATGCAGCTAATAATAATGCAAAAGGATATGCACAGGGACTAGATGTTCGCTTAAATGGTGAATTTGTTCCCGGAACAGAATCTTGGCTTAGTTTTGGTTATCTTAAAACGGAAGAAAATAGCGACAACAAAGGATATATAGCCCGACCAACGGATCAAAGATTGAAATTTGGGCTTTTGTTCCAAGATTTTATGCCTAATATTCCGAGTGTGAAAATATATTTAAATTTAGTTTACAATACAGGTTTGCCGGGTGGTTCACCTTCGTATGCAGATTCGTATTTGTACCAAAACAGATTGAGAGATTATCGCAGAGCGGATGTTGGTTTTTCTAAAGTATTTTTTGAGAATAATTTGAACGATAGTAATAAAGGATGGTTTAAAAGCTTTAAAGAATTAGCCGTAGGATTGGAAATTTTTAATCTTTTTGATAATCAAAATGCAATTACTAATACTTGGGTTCGGGATGTATATTCAAAAAATCAATATGCCATTCCTAATTACATGACCACTAGGGTTTTTAATATAAAATTGAGTGCGAAGTTATAATAGAAAAG
The DNA here is from genome assembly GCA_046050185.1 of Bacteroidota bacterium. GTDB lineage: Bacteria > Bacteroidota > Bacteroidia > Flavobacteriales > Flavobacteriaceae > Flavobacterium. The sequence continues at coordinate 787 of JBJOQF010000030.1, read as the reverse complement.
AAATAAGAGCTTTTTTATTGAAGTTTTAAATCCTTTCAATATCATAAATCCTTTACTGAATGTCATAAGCATTTTTAAAAATGATTACATTTGAATTTATTTTTTAATAAGATAGCATCATGAGAAAATTACATATAGCATTATTAGGACTTTCAATTCTACTTTTAACCAGCTGTAAAGAAGATACGGAAAAACCAAAAGTAACGTACGATGCTTCTAAAAGACCTATTGCTAAATCTGATTCGACAGAAATCGAAATTGCCGATTTGCCTATTCATATGGAAGGAACCAATTATCTGATTCATCCAGTGGGAGATTTGAGTATCAGAGAAAAAGGAATAAAAACAAGATACGGGTCTTCCAGCGTGAATGATTTAAGTTTTACCATATCTAATTATGGAGAAAATGAAATTACCGGTTTTTTACAGAATATTAAGTTCCAAAAAATAGGTTCAGATTCTATAAAAGCATTAACGGATAAACCTGTTTTGATTCAAACTGCGACTTATTTAAAATCAGTTTCCGATAAAACCAAAAATCAAATCATGGTTTACACAATGGTTGATATCGATACAAATAAGGACGGAAAACTAGATACGAGTGATATTAAAGCGTTGTATCTAAGCGAAATAAGCGGAGCTAAATTGACTAAATTATCAGACAGTTATCAGGAATTAATTGATTGGAATTTGATAGAATCAAATAACCGTTTGTATTTTAGAACCGTTGAAGATACCAATAAAAATGGACAATTTGATAAAATGGATGTAGTGCATTATAACTACGT
>JBJOQF010000029.1:0-5030 GCA_046050185.1 Bacteroidota bacterium | reverse complement strand
GTAGTGATTTGTTGTTTTCCTGTATACTAATCTTTGCAGTTTTTGCCTTACTGTGTTTGATAATATTATTCAATAATTCGCTGATAATAAAATAAATTTTCATTTCAAATTCTTCATTATAACGCGTTTTAGTAGGTATCAGACTTGAATATTCAAATTCAATTACGGAGTTTGAGTTTTTTTCGCATAAATCTTCCAGTGCATAAAATAAACCAAAACGAGCCAAAAGTGTAGGCATCAGTTCATGTGATAAATCACGGACTTTATCATGCGCTTCCACTAAAATAGCTTTAGTTTTTAGTATTTCTTGTGGAGGAGATTGATTTTGGGAAGTAAAAACATTTAAATGTAATCCTGCAGAAGAAAGTAGAGCGCTAATGTTATCGTGTAAAAAAGAAGCAATTTTTTTCCTTTCTAATTCCTGTCCGTTTATGGATGCGTTGATGATGTTTTCCTGAATTTTACTTTGTAAATCTTTGAGTTTGTTGTTTTGTTTTAGTTTTGTATTTTGAAATAAAATGTAAAAAAGAATAATGATTAAAAGCAATGATGAAATAACAATAATGCTGATTTTTTTGTTTTTAGTTTGTCTCTCGATTAGTAAATTTTGTTTGGTTTTGTATTTGGTTTCTATATTATCAATTTCTCTTTTATAGCGGTCTATTTCGAGATTAATGCCTGCAACATTGATTTTCTTAAGCTTTTCTTCCGTATTAAGTTCAGCTGTGATGGTATTATATAGCGCTAGGTTTTCGTATGCTTTTTTAAATTCACCGTTTTTTAATAGAAATTTAGAATATTCTTGGTGTGAAAAGGACAAATCTGACTTTTCATCTCCCTCATTTCCAAATTTTATGGCATTTTGAAAAAATAAGTTGGCTTTTTTAATGTCGTTTTTATAACTATAATACATGCCGTTAAGCATGTTTAATGCCACTATTGTAGATTCATCGCCATATTTTTGGTGGTGCTTATTTATATATTCTAAATAAGGATAGCCCTTATCAAAATGACCGATGTCAAAATAAGCCCAAGTTATATTGAGTTTTGTAAAGACGATTTGGCTAAAATCATTTGTTTTTTTACTGTATTCTAATGATTTTTTGTAACAAACGATTCCTTTCTGATATTGTTTTTTATCGAAGCAATAGATATTTCCTAAATTGTTATAAAGCCAATTTTTTAATTGATTATTACTGGTTTTTTTTGCATAAAGTAACCCTTTGTTGTAGTAGAAAAAGGCTTTGTCAAATTCAGCTAATTCATCGAAATTTGCAGCAATCGTATTATAAGTAGAGGCTATAAGATTATCATCTTTTATCGCGATAGCATAATGTAAAGCGATTCGAGCTTTAACTAGAGATTTTTCAAAATTGCCTTCTTTCATGTATTTATTTGCCTCTTTTGACAATAATTTAATTTCTTTTTTAGAAAGTGTTTTTTCTTGGGCAAAAGAAGGAGTGCTAAAAAAAGTTAGCAGTAAAAGGAGTACTATAGTAGTAATTCGAAATAGAGACATGAAAAATACTTTTACCGCTTAATTTATGATCTTATCAAATTATTTTTAAGAGCATATTTGACTAAGCTAATAGTGTTCTTTGCATCTAGTTTTTTCATTATGTTTTTACGATGTGTTTCGACGGTATTAACGCTTATGAAGAGTTGTTCGCTAATTTCCTTGCCACTGTATTCTAATGAAATCAAAGTAATAATTTCTAATTCACGTCCAGTTAAAATTGAATTTGTATCCGGATCGTTTTTGTTTAGTTTTGGATTGTTTTTTGTAAAGGAATTAAATATTTTTTCTCTGATAGGTTTACAAAAATATTCTTCTCCTCTTGAAATTGCCTCAATTGCTTCGACAATATTTTCACCGGCACATTGTTTTGTTAAATAACCACTGGCACCAAGTTTCATGATTTCTTTTATCAGTTTCAAGTCATCATAACTGGAAAGAATAATGACCTTACAAGGAAATCCTTTTTCAGCAAATTCTTTAATGACCTCAATTCCATCTTTTTCTGGCATATTAATGTCTAAAACAAGAATATCAGATTTGTTATTTGTAACATCATCATAAATAGTGGTTCCATTTAGAGAAAATCCTACCACTTCATAATTAGGGACCGTATGCAGTAAAGTACTGATTCCATCAATAAGTATTTGATGATCGTCTGCTAAATGGATTCTGATTTTTGTTGTCATAATGGAATTAATAGAGCTCAAATTTATAAAAAAATGACGAATCATTTAGTCAGATTTTTATTATTCATACTATTTGAACACAAAAAAACCCGAACTGTTACATCCGGGTTTTCTTCGCACTAATAAATTAAGTTTATAGGTTTACCTCAATCTATCCACAGATTTTACAAGATCCTCATCCTTTTTGATGGCCTTATTAGCCAAGACTAATAATACGATAGCAACAATAGGTAGAAACATCCCAATACCTTTCTCTGAAACAGCCAGTGTTTCTCCAGATAAGTTTAGTGAACGATATACAAACAATCCTAATAAAATTAAATTTAATATTATGTTCAATCTGCCAATAACAAATTGATTTTGTCTTTTTTTATAAGATACAATACTCAATAAAGTAAGCGTTGTGCTTAAACCAAATAAGATTACATAGACTTGATCTTGCATGAATAAAAAATCAGTACCATTATTCATTGTCCATAAAGGAATAAAAAACGGTAAAATTCCTGTCACTACAAAAGCAAGAAATAAATAAATGGTTTGAATTCTTTGTATCATGGTTTGAATTTGTTCTACAAAAATATATTTTCTTTTTTATAAATGCTATTGTATGATAAAATTTTATTCGTATTATTGCATCACAATACCGTAAGCACTTCATACTGCGGTTGATTCAAAATAAAAAAGTTTACTACCTATCTTTACAATTTTCCAAAATAATTAAACTCATAGAACATTCATGTTTGATATTTCTGCATTAAAAGAAATGAAGCTATCTGAGCTTCAAGAAATAGCTAAATTAGCTAAAACCATAAAGTTTAACGGTGTAAAAAAAGATACTTTAATTAGTCAAATTTTAGAGCATCAAGTAGCTACTAATGTAGATTCATCAACAGATACTAAAAAGGAAAGTAATATTGAAGATGACAAACCTAAAAGAGCACGAATTGTTCCAGTTAAAAAAGTTGCCATACAAAAAAATGTAAAAAATTCGCTTTTCGAAAAAGAAAAAATTGTATCAGAAATAAGTACTCCAGTTGAAGAAAGTTTACCAATTGAAGTAATTGTAAAACAAGAGGAGGCTGCTCCAATTCCAGAACAACCGGTAAATGTGGAAAAAAAAGTAGGTAAAATTATTAAATTTAATAAATCAGCTTACGAAAAGAAAATTGCGTTAAAAAAGGATAAGGAAGAAATCAAAGAAGCAATTAAAGAAAATGTAGAGTCTACAGATACAACAATTGAAGAGAAAACAGAAGTTCCTGTTCTACCAGTTAAAAAGATAAACCCAAATCAATTACACAAGCAGAATCCAAATCAAAATGGAAATGGAAATGGGAACGGAAATGGAAATCAAAATTTTAAAAACAAGAAAAATAATTTCGCTGCTTCTGATTTCGAATTTGACGGAATTATAGAAAGTGAAGGTGTTCTTGAAATGATGCCGGATGGATATGGTTTCTTGCGTTCTTCAGATTACAACTATTTGGCTTCACCAGATGATATTTATTTATCGACTTCTCAAATAAGATTATTCGGTCTTAAAACAGGAGATACCGTAAAAGGAGTGGTTCGTCCGCCAAAAGAAGGAGAGAAATTTTTTCCATTAGTACGGGTTTTAAAAATAAACGGACACGATCCTCAAGTGGTTCGTGATAGAGTTTCATTTGAACATTTAACACCTGTTTTTCCATCAGAAAAATTTAAATTGGCAGAAAAACAAAGCACGATTTCAACACGAATTATCGATTTGTTTTCACCAATAGGAAAAGGACAACGTGGAATGATTGTGGCACAGCCCAAAACAGGTAAAACCATGTTGCTTAAGGAAATTGCCAATGCAATTGCGGCAAATCATCCTGAAGTATATTTGATTGTTTTATTGATTGATGAACGCCCGGAAGAGGTTACGGATATGCAACGTAGTGTGCGTGGTGAAGTAATTGCTTCAACATTTGACAGAGAACCACAAGAGCATGTGAAAATTGCGAATATCGTTCTTGAAAAAGCTAAACGTTTGGTAGAATGTGGACACGATGTTGTTATACTTTTAGATTCAATTACGCGTCTAGCCAGAGCTTATAATACAGTTCAGCCTGCTTCAGGTAAAGTATTAAGTGGAGGTGTAGATGCAAATGCTTTGCAAAAACCCAAACGTTTTTTTGGAGCTGCCCGTAATGTGGAAAATGGTGGTTCGTTAAGTATAATCGCTACTGCACTGACTGAAACTGGTTCAAAAATGGATGAAGTAATTTTTGAAGAATTTAAAGGAACTGGTAATATGGAATTACAATTGGATAGAAAAATCGCAAACAAACGTATTTTCCCGGCTATCGATTTGACTTCTTCCAGTACTAGACGTGATGATATGTTATTAGATCAACAAACCTTACAACGTATGTGGATTATGCGAAAATACCTTTCGGATATGAATCCGGTGGAAGCAATGGATTTTATCAATGATCGCTTTAAGAAAACCAAAAATAATGAAGAGTTTTTGATTTCTATGAATGATTAATTAAAAAATTTAGAGTTTTTTTAGTTTAAGGTTTAAAGTTTGAAAAAGATTAAGCTAGAAAATAATCCCATAAAAAAAGTCCTCGAATTCCGAGGACTTTTTTGTGAATGATAATAGAGTTTAAAATTTAAACTTAATTTATTAGTTGCTCAACTTTAAACCTTAAACTTTTGCAGGTTTTTCTACAGCTTCTTTACGTTCTAACAAAGCCATATAGAATCCGTCAAAACCAGATTCTGAAGCCAAGATTTTTTGGTCTTTTATAAAATTGAATTGTTTACCAATATCAGTTGTCAAAAAGCGTTTTACC
>JBJOQF010000028.1:0-8193 GCA_046050185.1 Bacteroidota bacterium | reverse complement strand
TGCCTGCTATAAGTGATTTCCAGTTTTCATCCCATAAATTAGTTTTTACAACGGTTACTCCGTTTAAAATAAAAGTCAATTCTCCTTTATTACTTATTATTTCTACAGTATTCCAATCGCCAACAGCTTTTACTGGCTCAATATCGCTTTTTATTAAATCATACAAATTTCCGGCTCTGTGTTTGGATATTTTTCCATCAGGATGTTCGTCATTATCCAAAACCTGCATTTCTAGACCTGTTTCATACGTATTTTTGTATTTTTCAGGATTTTCATTAATGTAGAAAATGATTCCACTATTCGATTTTGGTGCCACTTTCCAGTCCAACTTTAAATGAAAATTGGAGTATTCTTTATCTGTTACGATATCACCACCTTGATCATTTTCTTTTGCAGTTGGATCTAAGTATAATATACCATCACTAGTTTTCCAAGCTGTACCTACAGTGGTTTTACCATAAGTATGCCAACCTTGTGTAGTTTTCCCATCAAATAATGGTTTAAATCCAACTTGGGCATTTGTTATTTCTACCATAGCAATAAAAATTAATGAGATCAGAATATATTTCATCATGATTTAATCTTTATTAGCATTAATTTTTATAATGTTAAATCTTTCCAACCTTTGCGGTATTCTCGTTTCACAAATTGATTTACATCATCAAAATTGGTAATTTTCATATTATCATTATCCCAAAGTAATTTTACAGATCGACCTGGATATTTAATTTTTCCAATTGTTTCTTTTTGAATATCATATCCTCTTATAGCCAAATTTGCCATTAATAAAGCCTCAGTCAAAGGACCAGCTATTTCAAAAGGAGAACTTAATTCTTGTTTTCCATAACCGGCAATTGCAGCTTCAACCCATTGTTTATAATGTCCATCAGCTCCATCATTTACTCTTGTGTATTTTTGGTCAACCTGTATATTTTGATTTCTTGACAAAGGAAGTAAACGAGGATTCAATCCGTAAGTGTCACACATCATTTTACCTTTTGTACCTACAAATAAAGTACCGTTTCCTCCATTTCCAAAAATTTCGTTTGGTTCTAATTCTAAAGGCCTTTCCGGTTGAATTCCTCCGTCCATCCAATGTAAAGTAACGTCGCCGTTAGTTTTATTAGTTTTAGGAAAGGTTAAAGTTACATGGCTTGAAGGCGGACAACTTTCTGGAAAATAACCTCTTTTAAATTCATCAACATATACGGAGCCAACACTACATTGTACATCTTTGGCGTATTTTAAATTTAAAACACTAAAAGGAGCTTCAATAAGATGACACCCCATATCTCCTAAAGCACCTGTCCCATAATCCCACCATCCACGCCAGTTGAAAGGAACTAATTTATCTACATACTCTTTTTGAGGAGCAGTACCTAACCATAAATCCCAATCTAATGCTGCAGGAACTTCTGCTTTTGTAGTAGGCCAGGGGATACCCTGAGGCCAAACTGGGCGATCAGTCCAAGCATAAACAGTATGAACATCACCAATTAAATCAGCTTCATACCATTCTTTCATTATTCGGGTTCCATCATTAGAAGCACCTTGATTCCCCATTTGGGTTACTACTTTATATTTTTTTGCCGCTTGAGTTAAAATACGAGCTTCATAAATATCATGCGTTAATGGTTTTTGAACATATACATGTTTCCCTAATTGCATAGCAGCCAAAGTTTGTATCGCATGATTGTGGTCTGGTGTTGAAACTGAAACAGCATCAAAATTTTTGTGTTCTTTATCAAACATTTCCCGCCAGTCTTTGTAATATTTGGCTTTAGGAAATGCAGTTACACTTTTAGACGCTCTTCTATCATCTACATCACATAGAAAACCAATATTTACTTTTCCACTCTTATCGAACATAGCAATATCAGATTGTCCTTTACCGCCAACACCTATACTGGCAATTAATAAACGATCACTTGGCGCAACAAAACCTCGTCCCAAAACATGTCGTGGTACAATCATAAATGCAGCAGCAGCCAAAGCACTTGTTTTTATAAAATCACGACGATTAGTTATGACTTTATTTTCTTTACTGTCTTCTTTTTTTATACTCATTATAAGATTTATTACTTTATTATGAAATATAGAAATTTGCCATTGGTGCACTAGATTTTACTAATGACTATGTTGTGTGAAACCTTTGATTATTTATAAACCAAGATTCTTCATGTTAAATGCTTTATCTGTTTCTACTGCAGCAAAATCATCAAATGCTTTGTCTGTAACTTTTATGATATGTTTTTTAATAAATTCAGCACCTTCGCGAGCACCGTCATCTTGATTTTTTAAGCAACATTCCCATTCCATAACTGCCCAACCTTTGAAATCATATTGCGTCAGTTTACTGAAAATAGTTTTAAAATCAATTTGGCCATCGCCAGGAGAACGATAACGTCCAGCTCGATTAATCCAATTTTGATATCCACCAAAAGTACCTTGCTTTCCAGTTGGGTTAAATTCAGCATCTTTAACATGGAATGCTTTTATTCGTTCATGATAAAAATCAATATATTGAATATAGTCTAATTGTTGTAAAACAAAATGAGATGGATCATATAAAAGACAAGCTCTGGAATGATTGTTTACTGCCTTTAAGAACATTTCATAGGTTTCTCCGTCAAATAAATCTTCACCGGGATGAATTTCATAACAAAGGTCAACACCGTTTTGATCAAATTCGTTTAAGATAGGCAACCAGCGTTTGGCTAATTCTGCAAAACCATCTTCTACTAAACCTGGTGGTCGCTGAGGCCATGGATGAAAATATTGCCAAAGTAACGACCCACTGAAAGTTGCATGTGCATTTAAACCTAAATTTTGAGATGCCTTAGCAGCATATTTCAATTGTTGAACAGCCCATTCTTGTCTCGCTTTTGAATTCCCATGTACATTTTTTGGAGCAAAAGCATCAAAAAAATCATCATAAGCGGGATGAACTGCGACTAATTGGCCTTGTAAATGCGTTGATAATTCCGTGATTTCTAATCCGTATGATGCAATTGTACCTTTTAATTCATCAGCATACGTTTTACTTTCAGCTGCTTTTTGTAAATCGATGAAACGAGTATCTAATGTAGGCATTTGAATACCTTTAAACCCCAAATCGGCTGCCCATTTACAAATTCCATCTAAGGAATTAAAAGGAGCTTCATCGCCAATAAACTGGGCTAAAAATACGCCAGGACCTTGTATTGTTGTCATTTATTTATTTTAATTTTTTATGAATTACCTTTTTACTATAAAACGTAAGGAGTCCATTTTTTATCTGAATTTGCTGAAACTACTACATTATCAATAAAGGCCATACCTCTTAATCCATCTTCAACAGAAGGGAAGTCTAACATTTCAGGAGTAGGTTCATTTCCATCTAATTTGCAGCCAAGTGTTAACGCGAAGTTGCGATAGATATTAGCGAATGCTTCTAAATAGCCCTCTGGATGACCTCCTGGAGTCCTGCAATTATGTGTAGCAAAAGACGATAAATGTGCACCATAATTACTACCTGCTCTTAAAATTTGTGCTGGTTCATCCAACCATCTTACAATTAAAGTATTTGGATCATGTTGTAACCATTCGATTCCACCTTTTTCACCATATACTCTGATTCTTAAAGCGTTTTCTTCACCTGCGGCAACTTGAGAAGCCATTAAAACTCCTTTAGCGCCATTATCAAATTTTAGCATTACAGCTCCATCATCATCCATTACACGTCCTTCAACTAATGTATTTAATTCTGCACATACATCTGTAATTTTAGCTCCTGTAATATATTCAGCTAAATGAGCTGCATGAGTTCCAATGTCTCCCATTACAGAACTTTTTCCAGCTTTTGATGGATCTGTTCTCCAAGCAGCTTGTGCATTTCCTTCTCTTTCAGATAATTTACTTAACCATCCTTGAGGGTACTCTACCCAAACTTTTCTGATTTTTCCTAGTTTTCCTTCTCTTACCATTGCTTTCGCCTGTTTTACCATTGGGTAACCAGAATAGGTATGTGTCAAACAAAGGATTAATCCTGTTTCTTTTATTTTTTGTTCTAAAAGCTTGGCTTCCTCTAATGAAAAAGTGATTGGTTTTTCGATTACAACATTAAAACCGTAATCTAAAGCCATCATAGCAGGTGCAAAATGTGCAAAATTTGGGGTGACAATAGTAACAAAATCCATTCGTTCATTAGCAGGTAAAGATGCTTCTGCTTTAAACATTTCTTCGTAGGTCAAATACGTTCTTGATTCTGGAAGAAACAAAGCTTTACCAGATGCTACAGCTGTTACTGGATTTATACTCAAAGCCCCACAACTTAATTCTATTAGTCCATCCATATTGGCAGCTAAGCGGTGAATGGCACCTATAAATGCATCTTGTCCACCACCGACCATGCCCATTTTTAATTTTCTATTCATCTTTCTGTTATACTAAATATTCCCTTTTTTTAATTCTTTTACTGCATAATCACAAGCCCTAGCCGTTAATGCCATAAAGGTCAATGATGGATTTTGGCAAGCAATTGATGGCATACAAGAACCATCTGTTACAAATACATTATTTACTTCGTGCATTTGATTCCATTTGTTTAAAACGGAAGTTTTAGGGTCATTACCCATTCTGGCAGTTCCCATTTCGTGAATAGCCATTCCAGGATAACATTCATTATCATACGTTTCTACATTTTTAATTCCTGATGCTTCAAGCATTTCCGCTGCATCATTCATCATGTCAATACGCATTTTTTTCTCATTTTCTTTGTATTCGCAATCAATAGCCAAAACTGGTTGACCCCATTTGTCTTTTTTATCATGGTTGATATAAACCTTATTTTCGTAATAAGGCAACATTTCACCAAAACCACCTAATCCCATATTCCATGTATCAGCTGGAAGACTCATTTTATCTTTAAAATCACCACCAAAAGCTAATTCTGCAACTTCTTCATGCCAAGGACTTCTACTGGCACCGCCTTGATAACCAAAACCTCTCAAGTAATCTCTTTTATCATTGCCAATATTTTGATATCTTGGCACATAAATACCATTTGCTCTTCGGCCATACGTGTATTTATCTTCAAAGCCTTCTGCTTTTCCTGAAGCGCCACAACGGAAATGATGATCCATTAAATTATGTCCTAATTGACCACTTGCATTACCCAATCCTTCCGGGTGTGCTTCTGAAGTTGAATTTAATAAAATAAATGTTGAACCTAAAGTAGAACCATTTACAAAAACAATTTTAGCATAAAACTCCATTGTTTCGTTTGTTTCGGCATCAATCACCATAACTCCTTTTGCTTTCTTGGTATCTTTATCATAAATAATATGATTTACAATAGAGTAGGGTCTTACAGTTAATCTTTTAGTAGCCATAGCTGCAGGAAGAGTAGCTGATTGCGTACTGAAATAAGCTCCAAATGGACAACCGCGACTGCATAAATTTCTATATTGACAATTTCCACGACCATTATGAGGCACTGTTAAATTTGCAGTACGACCAATAGTCAGAATACGTGTCCCTTTGTAATGTTTCTCCATTCTTTCCTTAACAGATTTTTCAACACAGTTCAAATCCATTGGAGGTAAGAATATACCATCAGGTAAAAGAGGCCAGTTTTCCGCTTGCCCACTTATTCCTGCAAATTTTTCAGCATAATCATACCAAGGTGAAAGATCTTTATAACGAATAGGCCAGTCAGTACCATGGCCGTCTTTTGCATTATCTTCAAAATTATGGTCACTTAAACGGTAACTTTGACGTCCCCACATTAATGATTTTCCACCTACATGAAATCCTCTGTACCAGTCAAAACGTTTGTCTTCAGTATATGGACATTCTAAATCATTTACCCACCATTTTTCATTCGCCTCACTGTATGGATAATCTCTTGTTTGAACAGGATGTGTTTTTTTTTGTTCTTCTGTAAGTTTGCCGGCATGTTTAAATTCCCATGGATTTTTCATAGCCGTTTCATAATCTTTAATATGTTCGATGTTCATTCCACGTTCCAACATCAAAACTCTTAATCCTTTTTCAGTTAGCTCTTTTGCGGCCCAACCACCACTTATTCCTGAACCTACAACAATTGCGTCATAAGTATTTTCTTCTTTTAAATTTGAATTTATATTCATTCTAGGGGAGTTCTATTAGGTTAATTTGAAGATAATATTTCGAAAAAAAAATGTACTAAAATCCTAAGATAATTTATTAAAAAAGGATTTTATAATGTCAATTAATTAGTAGCCCAAGCTTTTTGTCCTGGTTTATAATCAGCATTTCCATCATATCTGCCAGGAACGGCTACATATTCACGTGCTTGAGTACAACCAATTTCTGACGAATAGTATCCTAAAATTGTTAAATCTCTGGCAATAATGAAAAATGAAGGTTTTTTAATATCTACAAGAGATTCTGTTCTTAATTGTTCCATAATTTTAACACGTTCTTCAGGAGATAATGCTGTGAAATTTTTGCTGTAAGCTTTTTGACATTTTTCCTCCATTTCTTTCATTCCTGTAGTAAATGTTTCCTGTAAATCTGCAGGATAACAATCTTTAATCATCATAGGGATAAAAGCTCCTAAACCAGCCGCTTTAGCTCCTGGTGCAGCTTTTGTAGTTGGAATAATAATGTCTGCAAATTCGGCCAAAAGTTCTTCGTCTGTAGCAGAAAATGATACATTACTATTGTCATTGTTAGGAATTACAATATCTTTAATTAAAATTCCAACTGTTGTTGCAGAGATGACACCTCCAAGCACCAACGCTAAGTTTTTGATTGCTCTACGTCTATCCATTTACTAAATTATTAAAAGTATTAATGATTATTGAATATTATGCATTTATTATAAGGATACAATAATAAATAAAAATAAGATAGATTCATTTTTTTAATGTTAAATTATTGATAGAATTCAATAATTTGTAAATTATTAAGGGAATCCCTTTAAAAAATTCATTAAAGTGTATCTGTAATCAATTAAAACAAGAAAAAAATTAGATTTTAAAAATATTTGATACCGTAAAAACTATTTTCAAAGGAGTTTTTTAAGTGTTTTGTGCCTTAAAATTGATGTTAATTCTTCAGTCAATGTGTTAAAATGACGTTTTGGCTAAAAACTAGCCCAAATATTGGTTTCAAAATATTGAAAATAATATAAACGAGAATTAGTGTAAAAAAGAAATTTTTAATGAGTAATAAAAACTCAAAATTAATGGTTTGCAATCCATCCCATAAAATAAATACTTAGGATTCAATCAAAATAATACTGAATTATCTTTCAAACAAACCTAAGGTACCACCAACCCAATCCTTATCTTTATTGAATTTTACGCCTATCATTTCACCTCGACTCAATCGAACTAAGTTACAAAGTAGCGTAGGAGCGGCATCCTCTTTTTTCCAAACACAAAGCACACGCACTTCTGCCTTTACTTTTCCATCAGGAGATTGTACAATGGGTATATAGTTTACCTTTTTTTGGAGAATATACAGTTCTTTTTCAACGATGGCTTCTATGTCTTCTTTTTTTACATGAAAAATAACACCTGTTCCTGAAAAAGAAAATAAAGGTTTTAAAACATAATTTTCTAAATCCTCAGGAATTTCAGTTAGTTCACTCAATAATGTAGTTTCTATGAAATATTTCCCTTTTAAGAAAGGTAAAATAAATTTGCTGATTCTGAAAAACCAATTCGGATGACCTGCCCATTCTACATCAAGATCATCAGAGAAATGGAAATTTAATTTCAAATCCGTTCGCAAATCCAATTCGTCAAAAATTACCCGATTGTAGATTCGTTTAATAAGAATTTCATTCCCTTTTGGGTTCTTATAAAATAATTGTTTGCCTTTTTTAATTATTTCTGTGACACAAACTATTGGGATTCCTATATCTCTGCGGCAATAATAAAAATCGATTTTTGTGTTTTGCTTTTCGGGTTCTATTTCAAGAAGAATAACATTTTCTTTGGGATGATTATTGCAAATCACTTCTTCAAGAATATTCAGGTATTCTTGTGGTTCGATGTTATTAATAAATGGTGTTAATTCGCTAAGAAAAGGATATTGATTCTTGAACTTTTCATATAAATTAATTTGATAATTATACAAAGAAGGGAATCCTTGCACTTCAATCAGTTTAGGAATAATCACTCCGTCTTCTTCACAAATTCCAAAATCAATTGCTAAAAA
>JBJOQF010000027.1:0-15667 GCA_046050185.1 Bacteroidota bacterium | reverse complement strand
TATAATCTAAAACTGCCGTTTCATCTAATTCTTCTTTGGATGAAAAACGCCATTGTCGCAATGATTTAGTTACACCTTCTTGTGCATTAACCAAAACTTGTTTTTCATCTTTCAGGAAAACACCATTAAAAAACCAAATCGCGAAATAATTTTTGAATCCTCCAATTCCAAGTACATTCTTACCATTGAGTACATAAATGCAACCGCCCCATTTTATGGTTTCGATCAGCTCCGTTTGAGTAATAATTGATTTTAGAAATTCTAATTCTTTTGACCAACTATTGTTTTTATCCCAAATATGGGTATTAGTTTTTAGTGGTTCCAATTATTTTTTCTTTTTAGCTATTTCTTCCGTTTTAGTAAAATAACCTGCTGCAGTCAATTCGGTAATTTTTACAATTACGTTAACTGCCTTTTGCATACTTTCTACAGGAACATATTCGTATTTTCCATGGAAATTATGACCACCGGCAAAAATATTTGGGCAAGGTAATCCTTTATAGGATAATTGAGAACCATCAGTTCCACCACGAATCGCTTTTATAAGTGGTTTTATATCTAATTCTCTCATCGCTTTTTCTGCAATATCAACAATATATTTTACAGGTAAAACCTTTTCTTTCATATTGTAATATTGATCTTTTATCTCAGCTGTAATGATGTCTTCTCCAAATTGTTTCGCAAATTTCTTGTTGATTTTTCGAGTGATTTTCTCGATTAATTCTTTGCGTTTTTCAAATTTTTTCTTGTTATGATCCCGAATGATAAGTTCCAATACCGTTTCTTCTATACTTCCCATTAAATGATGAACGTGGAAAAAACCTTCGTAACGGCTTGTTTTTTCTGGAGTTTCCTCTTTTGGTAATTCATTTATAAAATCGTTGGCAATCAACATGGAGTTAATCATTTTGCCTTTCGCGTAACCGGGATGAACGCTTTTTCCTTTGAAAATAATTTTGGCACCAGCTGCATTAAAATTTTCATATTCCAATTCGCCTACTTGGCTGCCATCCATGGTGTATGCCCAATCTGCTCCAAATTTTTCCACATCAAAATGGTGTGCGCCACGACCAATTTCTTCATCTGGTGTAAAACCAATTCTGATTTTTCCGTGTTTGATAGCTGGATTTTGAATAAGGAATTCCATTGCGGTAACAATCTCAGTAATTCCGGCTTTATCATCAGCTCCTAATAGGGTTGTTCCGTCAGTAGTAATTAAAGTTTGTCCTTTATAAAGCAATAAATCTTTAAAATAACTAGGTGATAATACAATATTTTTATCGGCATTTAAGACAATGTCTTTACCATCGTAATTAGGGATAATTTGTGGTTTCACATTTGCACCGCTAAAATCAGGAGAAGTGTCAAAGTGAGAAATAAACCCGATAGTAGGCACTTCATGATTCACATTACTTGGCAAAGTAGCCATGATATAGGCTTTATCGTCTATTGTCACATCTTGCATCCCAATAGCTTTTAATTCCGCCACCAGTTTATTGGCTAAATTCCATTGTTTTTCAGTGCTTGGTGTCGTTTCTGAATTAGGATCAGATTCAGTATCTATAGTTACATAGCCAATGAAACGGTCAATAATATGTTGCATAAGGTGTTTTTTAATGAGACACAAATATACAGTTTATTTAGAAAATTATTTTGCTGAGAAGAGTTTGTCTTTTCTTTATTTCTATTAAAAACAAACTGAAATGATACGCTAAAAACCGAAGATTTGATTAAATTCTTAACATAAAAAAATGTAGAAATTGTATCCTTTATTAAGGATAGTAAAATCTAAAATTTAGTATTAACTACTGTAGCAGATTTTAGATATTATTTTACAGAATTTCTCTTCATTTCTTGCAACATTGCAATAATTACATCTAATTTTTCTACCTCCAGTTTGTTCAACTTTATTGTCAAAGCTTCAATTTCCAGTTTTGCATCAATATTCGTTTGATAATCCGCTTGTGCTTGAACTCTGTCTCTATCATTTTGTCTGTTTTGGGACATCATAATTATTGGCGCGGCATAAGCCGCTTGTGTTGAAAAAAGAAGATTTAGTAAAATAAATGGATATACATCCCAGTGGTACATAAACCCAACTAGGTTCAATATCATCCAAAGTACTACTAAAATTGTTTGAATAATAATGAATTTCCAGGAACCCATTCCTTTTGCTACTAAATCTGCTAAACGGCTGCCAACGTTTAATGTTTCAATATGTTTTTCGTGCCAGTTTTTAGGATTAATCATATAGATTGATTTTAGTTTAATATGAAAACAGTGTTCGTAATTATAATTTAAAATTAAGTTTAGAAAATTGTTTTCTATAGATTTAAAAACAGGTATGCATCTAAACAAAACATTTAACTAAAATATATTTCGAGTAAATATATGTAATTTAACGAAT
The DNA here is from genome assembly GCA_046050185.1 of Bacteroidota bacterium. GTDB lineage: Bacteria > Bacteroidota > Bacteroidia > Flavobacteriales > Flavobacteriaceae > Flavobacterium. The sequence goes on along the minus strand of JBJOQF010000027.1, from coordinate 13,260 downwards.
GTAAAATTTCTTATAAGGCATCCGTTTTTAGTTTAATAAAAAACACGAATAATGATTTGCTAAAAGAGTTTATGAGTCTGAAAATAAGGTTGTTACTATTATGTTTGTGGTTGAATAAAAATCTAAATGGCGTTAATGAAATTAATTATTGTTTCTAATAAATCAAAATGAGTAATAAAATTATTTTCCAAATATTTAATTATCTAATAGATAGTTCTATTTTTGCACCACCAACACAATAACCATGTATAAAATACTTATTCGTCCGATACTTTTTTGTTTTGATCCAGAAAAGGTTCATTATTTTACTTTTTCATTGATTCGTTTCTTGTCTAAAATCCCAGGTTTTTCATTTGTTTTTAAATCGCTTTACGAGGTAAATGATCCAAGATTAGAAACCGAAGTTTTTGGGTTAAAATTTAAAAATCCGGTAGGTTTAGCCGCTGGTTTTGATAAAGATGCTAAGTTGTATAAAGAATTATCCAACTTTGGTTTTGGTTTTATCGAAATAGGGACACTTACTCCAAAAGGACAAGAAGGGAATCCTAAAAAACGTTTGTTTCGCCTTAAAGAAGATAGTGCGATTATCAACAGAATGGGTTTTAATAATGGTGGTGTTCAGGAAGCTGTAGAACGATTAAAAAGCAATAAAGATGTTTTAATTGGTGGAAATATTGGAAAAAACAAACTAACACCAAACGAAGAAGCAACTTCAGATTACGAAATTTGTTTTGATGCGTTATACGATTATGTAGATTATTTTGTGGTGAATGTGAGTTCGCCAAACACACCAAATCTTCGGGCTTTACAAGACAAGGAACCGTTGACACAATTATTACAAACCTTGCAAAATAAGAATTTGGCTAAGCCAAAACAAAAACCAATTCTGCTGAAAATTGCTCCTGATTTAACGGATGAACAATTGATGGACATTATAGATATCGTAAAAGAAACTAAAATAGCAGGAGTTATTGCTACTAATACTACCATTTCACGAGAAGGATTACAATCCGAAAATAAATCAGAAATGGGTGGATTGTCAGGAAAACCATTGACAAAGCGTTCTACCGAAGTTATTCGATTTTTATCAGAAAAAAGCAATAAAGCCTTCCCGATTATTGGAGTTGGAGGAATCCATTCTGCTGACGACGCTATAGAGAAACTGGAAGCAGGAGCATGTTTGGTGCAATTGTACACTGGTTTTATTTACGAAGGACCTGCTTTGATAAAAGACATAAACAAAAAGATTTTAGAGCGATTGTAGTTTTATAATAGTGCCAAATGGTGTGTTGTTTTTGATTATTACTAAAATATATGTAATACTATCAATTTAGTGAAATTTAAAAGTCAGAATTTAAAATTCATAATTGTTTTTCTATCTTTGGTTTTCTATGGAGCCAATAAAAATTATAGAATGTCCACGTGATGCCATGCAAGGCATTAAGCAATTTATTCCTACAGAACGAAAAGTATCTTATATACAATCGTTATTGCGCGTAGGATTTGACACCATAGATTTTGGGAGTTTTGTTTCACCAAAAGCGATTCCGCAAATGCAAGATACCGCCGAAGTTCTTGCACAACTTGATTTGTCGCAAACTAGAAGCAAACTTCTTGCAATTATTGCTAATACACAAGGTGCTTCTCTAGCTTCTGTTCACTCGGAAATACACTATTTAGGTTTCCCTTTTTCGATTTCTGAGAATTTTCAAATGCGGAATACCCACAAAACGATTGCGGAATCTTTAATCACTTTACAGGAGATTTTGGAAATTGCCGATAGCGGTAATAAAGAAGTAGTCGCTTATCTTTCTATGGGTTTTGGTAATCCCTATGGAGATCCTTGGAATACGGAAATAGTGGGGGAGTGGACCCAAAAATTATCTGATATGGGAGTGAAAATCCTATCACTTTCAGATACGGTGGGAAGTTCAACGCCAGATATAATTTCTTATTTATTTTCGAATTTAATTCCCAAATATCCCAAAATAGAGTTTGGAGCTCACCTTCATACGACACCAGATAAATGGTTTGAGAAAATAGATGCCGCTTATAAAGCAGGTTGCCGTCGTTTTGATGGTGCTATTCAGGGTTTTGGCGGATGTCCAATGGCAACGGATAATTTAACAGGAAATATGCCGACAGAGAAATTATTATCATATTTTACTGCGCAAAAAGAAAATACAAATATAAGTCCGATGAGTTTTGAAAGTGCTTATAATGAGGCTTCTAAATTATTTGGGGAATTTCATTAAAAAAAAGATGTATTTTAGATTCTAAAATGTTGAAAAATTATAATAATAATTAGAACTTTGATGCGTTGGTAGTTTAGTAATTAGGAGATTGATTTTAACAAATAATAGAATGAAATCAGGGGTTTTTAATAGAATTTTAGGAATGCTAATTTTAGCACTTTTTTCTTTTTCATGTGTAAGTGATCTAGATTTTAATCAGGTCCGTAATTTGAAATTAGAACCTGTTTTTGTTTCAAATTTGGCTTATTTTGATGTCCTGGCAAATCAATTTGTGACTAATGGTGTAGAGCAAATTATAACTGTAGATACACCAACACTTGATGTCTTTAAAGATTCTTTTTTCAAAGATAATTTAGTGAGAGCCGATTTGTTTTTTGAAATAAACAACACTATAAATAGAGCCTATACTTTAGATTTAATATACCTGGACAAAAATAATCAATTTCTTTATACTAATAATTTTGTTATACCCGCTTATACTGGCGTTCAAAATCTGGTCACTAAAACCGATGTATTTGAAAATGGTAAACTTGATTTATTGAAAAGAACCACTAAAATTGCTTTCATTCTCAAGATGTCTCCTGGTCCAATATTAACTGAGAGCAGTATAGGAAGTTTAAAATTACGTTCAAGTGCCACCGCTTATTTAGTTGTAGAATGAAAAAAATAATCTTACTCTTTGTTCTATTTGTATCTGTTAAATGCATTTCTCAAAACAAACAAATTTTATATAATTTCACTTCAGTACCTCAGTCTTTAATGACTAATCCAGGTTCAGATGTGAAGTATAAATGGTATTTTGGGATTCCTTTAATGTCGGGTATTTCAACTAATATAGGCTCAAGCGGTTTTTCTGCTTATGATTTATTTGCAAATAACGGAGTTGATTTTAATGTGAAATTACGAAATGTAGTATTCTCAACTACCAGAAAGGATAAAGGTACAATAAATGAACAGATAGAATTATTCAGTGGTGGCTTCAAAATAGGTGATTGGCAAAACAACTCTTATATCTCTTTTGGAATGTATCATGAATTTGATTTTTTGGGTTTCATGCCTAAAGATATAGCCATACTTGCTTTGGACGGAAATAGAGATTATTTAGGGAAAGTATTTGATTTGGGAGATTTAAATGTAAAGGCTGAAATGCTTTCAGTTCTTCACATAGGATATCATAAAAATATAAATGATAATTTGATTTTAGGTTTTAGAGGGAAAATTTATTCCAGTGCTTTTAATGCTACTTCGACGAAAAATTCTGGATATATTTACACAATCCCTTCAAATAATGGCGTTTACGAGCAAGTTATTTCGTCAAATTTAGAACTCAATACATCAGGAATTTCAAAATATATTGATGCAAATTATTCAGGTGATGCAGTAAAAGATTTTTCTAAGAAAGCTTTTTTTGGAGGTGATTTAGGACTTGGTTTCGATGCTGGACTTACGTATTACCCCAAAAAAAATATTCAGTTTACCGCAAGTATTGTGGATATTGGATTTATAAAACACACTAAAGATGTTGAAACTTTCACGTATAAAGGATATTACAAATACGAAGGGATAATTCCTAAGTTCTCTAATGGAGGTTCGGCAGGAAATATATATCAAGAATTTAAGGATGCGATTCCATTAGATACATTATATACTAAATATAAAACATGGCGTCCTGCAAAGTTTAATTCTTCCATTCAATACTCATTTGATGATTCGAGAGGTAAAGAGTGTAATTGTGATGGTACTGAATCTGAATATAAAAATGCTGTTGGAGCTCAATTATTTGTTATGTCAACCCCAAGAACTCCTTTCATGGCTTTTACGACCTATTATAGAAGACGTATTCTGAATTCTTTGCAAATGAAAGCCACTTACACACTAGATTCTTATTCCTATAAAAATATTGGCTTGGGATTGTCTGCGCAACTAGGAAAGCTCAATTTATATGTTATGGCTGATAATCTGTTAGAATATCATGATCTGGCAAAAGCAAATAGTCTTTCTTTTCAATTTGGGCTTAATGTTATTTTTGATGACAGTAATGAACCTAATTAATTACTGATGGTTTTTCTTTTAAACCATTTGTAAATTTCTATCCAAAGTACCGAAATAAATCCTATTAAAATACTCAAACCTATTTGAAAACCAGAAACACTTTCGAACTGGAAAAAATGAGCAAATAGGGGGACAAAAAGTAATAAAGCCGTAATTAAAATTGTTACTGCAATAATTATTGGAACTAAATTATTTTTGTAGCCCAAAGTAGTAAATATAGAATAATAGAAAGAACGATTGCTAAGCGTCAGGAAAATATTAGAAGCTATTAAGGTCAAGAAAACGGTTGTTCTCGTTACACTTTCAGAACAATTATCTGTCACGCAATACCGATAGACAAATAAAAGTCCCATTGTGATTACAATACCCTGAATAACACTTATTGCAATTTCTTTCAAGTTAAAAAAAGTAGTTGTAAAAGGTCTTGGTTTGAGTAACATCAAATTGCGCTCCATTGGTTCATTTTCATAAATGATTGAACAGGTTGGCCCCATAATTATCTCCAAAAAAATGACATGAACCGGCGAAAAAATATTGGGGTAAATCCATCCTAATGCCAAAGGAATAAAGACAATCATGATGATAGGAATGTGTATAGAAATAATGTATTGTATGGCTTTTTTTAGATTATTATATATTTTTCGTCCCATAGCAATGGCATCAATCATTTTAGAAAAATCATCGTCTATGAGAATAAGATTAGCTGCTTGTTTGGCAATTTCGGTTCCCTTTTTACCCATGGCAACTCCTATATGTGCTGATTTTAATGCCGGCCCGTCGTTTACGCCATCACCAGTCATGGCTACAATTTGATTGTTGTCTTTCAGTGCTTTTATGATTTTGAGTTTGGCCTCAGGAAACATTCTTGTAAAAATTGCAGTTTCCATTACTTTTTGTTTTAGCGTTGCGTCGTCCATTGCCATTAATTCATCTCCGTTTATTGTTTTTTCAGCATTTTGAAAACCAATTTGTTTAGCGATTGTGGCAGTAGTCTCCGCATTATCACCTGTAACTATTTTTACTTGAATGCCAGCCTTGTAAAATGTTTCAAAAACTGCTTTTATGTTTTCTTTTGGAGGATCATAAAAAGCAACCAATCCTTTAAAATGGAATGAAAAATCCTGTTGTTTTTTAGGATAATCTGTTCCTGAAAATTCGGTAACGCCTATGCCTAAAACGCGAAATCCTTCTTTAGCCATGGTTTTCATTGCAGCAAGGATTTGTTGTGTTTCTTGTTCGGATAAATTAGAGCAAGCAATCAATGCTTCCGGGGCGCCTTTGGCAGCAATAATTCTGGTGCCATTTTGGTTTTCAAAAACATGCGTCATCATAGGAGGTTTTCCATCCAATGGATATTCATGGATTAATTTGAAATTAGGTCGTTCATCTGTAATTTTTAATTTTGAATACGCTTCATGTAATGCAATTTCCATTGCGTCAAATGGTATAGGTTCGCTGGCCCACATAGATAGCGTTAATAATTCTTGCTCATCACTATTTATTTGTTTGTTTGGATTCGAAATTTCATTCGATGAAAAAGTGTACCATTGCGCCAGACTCATTTTGTTTTCAGTAATGGTTCCTGTTTTATCGGTACAAATTACGGTGGCACTGCCTAAGGTTTCAACCGTTTTTGTCTGTTTTGCAATAATTCCCATATTCATTAATCGCCAGGCACCAAGCGCCATAAAGGTGCTGAAAGCAACAGGGATTTCTTCAGGAATAATACTCATCGCTAAGGTTAATGCTTTCAAGAGGCTGTCTAAAACATCTTTGGAATTATAATAATTAATAACCCAGACAATGCCAAAAATGACTAATCCAATAAGAGACATTTTTTTTACAAAATTCCCGATTTGTAATTGTAAAGGTGTTTTTTCTTCAATAATTGTTTCCAGACTTTTACCTATTTTACCCAACTTGGTTTTATTGCCAATTGCAGTTACTTCACAAATTGCTAAACCACTTGTGACAATTGTTCCCAGGAATACTTGATTGTTTTTTGAAGTTTCATTTTTAAAAACAGCAAATGATTCGCCAGTAAGTATGGATTCGTTTATGGAAAAATCATTGGATTGAATAATAATTCCGTCAGCGGGTATAAAAGTGCCTTCCTCTGTTTGAATGAGATCACCCAAGACAATTTCTTCACTTGGTATTTCAATAATTTCGCTATTGCGAATGACTTTGCTTTTGGGTTGTGATAATTTCTTTAGAGCTTCAATGGCGTTTCTGCTTTTGGATTCCTGATACAGCGAAATGGTAGAAACCAATACTATTGCTAAAGCCATAAAAATTCCATTGCCAAAATCTTTAGTAATGAAATAGATACTGGTTGCAGTCACGAGTAACAAAAACATAGGTTCTTTAACCATTTCGATTAAAGATGTGAAGAAATTATTTTTATCCTGATGGGCAATGGAATTTGAACCGTACTTTGTTCTTGATTGCAAGACCTCATTATCTGAAAGCCCTTTTAATTGTTGTTTAGTTTCTGTCATTGAAAAAGAATAAATCAAATTTATAGATAATAAACAAATGGGGAAAGTACCTGATTTAGATACTTCATATTGCAATTTAATCATTTATTGTAATAAGTAGTGGTTTTTTGCTTAAGATTGTGTATATTTGCACGCAATTTAACTACAACTACAAATTGCAATGATCGCACACAATTCTAAGATTATCGGTGAAGGATTAACTTACGATGATGTACTATTAGTTCCCAACTACTCAAATGTTCTTCCACGCGAAGTGAGTATCCAATCAAAATTTTCAAGAAATATAACACTTAATGTTCCTATTGTATCTGCAGCTATGGATACTGTTACCGAAAGTGCAATGGCAATTGCTATGGCACAAGAAGGAGGGATTGGTGTTTTACATAAAAACATGACTATCGAGCAACAAGCTGCTAAAGTGCGTAAAGTAAAAAGAGCTGAGTCTGGAATGATTATAGATCCAGTGACTTTGCCATTGACATCTACAGTTGCTGATGCTAAAAATGCGATGAAAGAATACGGGATTGGAGGTATTCCAATTGTCGATGAAAATAAAAAACTTAAGGGTATTGTTACCAATAGAGATTTACGTTTTGAAAAAAACAATGCAAGACTTATTGTTGAGGTAATGACGAGTGAAAACTTGGTAACTGTTGCCGAAGGAACTTCTCTTGAACAAGCCGAAGTAGTTTTACAAGGGTATAAAATTGAAAAACTTCCAGTAGTAAATGCTGATTATAAATTAGTTGGTTTAATTACGTTTAGAGATATTACCAAATTAACTCAAAAACCAAATGCAAACAAAGACAAATACGGACGTTTACGTGTTGCTGCTGCATTAGGTGTTACTGCAGATGCTGTTGAAAGAGCGACTGCTTTAGTTAACGCTGGAGTAGATGCAGTTATTATCGATACCGCTCATGGACATACAAAAGGAGTTGTAGATGTACTAAAATCAGTTAAAGCTAAATTCCCGGAATTGGACGTTATTGTTGGTAATATTGCCACTCCTGAAGCAGCTAAATATCTTGTTGAAAATGGTGCTGATGGTGTAAAAGTAGGAATAGGACCTGGTTCTATTTGTACTACCCGTATTGTTGCCGGTGTTGGTTTCCCACAATTTTCTGCAGTACTTGAAGTAGCGGCAGCGATTAAAGGTACTGGAGTTCCTGTAATTGCTGATGGTGGAATTCGTTACACAGGAGATATTCCTAAAGCGATTGCTGCAGGTGCTGATTGTGTGATGTTAGGTTCGTTATTAGCTGGTACGATGGAGTCTCCTGGAGAAACTATTATTTTCGAAGGTAGAAAATTCAAATCATACCGCGGAATGGGTTCTGTTGAAGCAATGCAAGAAGGATCTAAAGATCGTTATTTCCAAGATGTGGAAGATGATGTTAAGAAACTGGTACCGGAAGGAATTGTAGGACGTGTGCCTTACAAAGGAGAATTGAATGAAAGTATGCAACAATTTATTGGTGGTCTTCGTGCTGGAATGGGATATTGTGGATCAAAAGATATTCCAACGTTACAAGATACGGGTCGTTTTGTTCGTATCACTTCAAGCGGAATCAACGAAAGTCATCCGCATAATGTGACAATTACTAAAGAAGCTCCGAATTATTCGAGATAAAATAGTCTGAAAAAGACAAATAAAAAAAGTGCAAGATTCATTTCTTGCACTTTTTTTATGGGTAATGTCTCCCTCTCCTTTGGAGAGTCCCGAAGCTTCGGGAGGAGAGAGGATTTCTAATTATGAACCAAATCCGCTAATAATTTCTTATCACCTACAATCCAAAGAATATCATTTTTTTCAAGAATAATATTGGATTCCGGATTGAGAATTCGGTTCCCTTTTTTTTCTATTCCTACAATCAACCCGCTAGTCTTTTCCCGTAGTTGTGATTGACGGATACTTTTTCCTATGAAAGCTTCGTTTTTCAATTCTATTTGGCGCAATACAATTTCGGTTTCATTAACTTCATTAGGAACATCAATTTCGTGTTGATCTAAATACGATTTAAAAGCAGCTACCTGTGTATCAGTGCCAATTACACAAATTTCATCACCAGGGAATATACGCTCATTTTTATTGGGGATATTAATCATAATATCACCTCGCTTAATAAAAGCAATATTTATTCCTATTTGCTCTCTGATTTTTAACTCTTCCAATGTCTTTCCTGCAATATTGGACTCATTTGCAATATCGAAAAAAGTCATGTGTCCGTCCCAAGGAGATAAATCGCTTCGACTTCTTTTGGCTTTAGTAATTTCTCGGGCATTTAGGTTTTTTAAGAAATGATTTTCAATTTTATGATATTGTGCATTTAATTTTTTTTGGAAAATAAAATAAACCGCTAAAGCTACAATCAACGCTACGAAAGCAACAATTGGAGAGAAGAAAATATTTAATAAAAAACCAATGAAAAATATGGTAAGCAACAATCTAAAAAGAAACATCATAACAATTGGTCCGCGATATTTTCTTTCTTCCAGTAAAATGGCCACTTCATTTACTGCAACACGACGTAATGAAAGTGCCCATAAAAAAGGAGAAAGTACCACCAAAGTAATTAATGCGCCTAATGCCTTGCCAAATTTAAAATCAGTAACCAAAGGCAATAAATATTTTGACGAAAGTAAAATGGCTGCAAATATAATTACAGAGTAAACAATGACTTGAATCATATAAGCATTTATAACAATTTGCCAATTACTAACGGATTTAATGGCTTGGGTATTTGCGCTGTATCGTTCAATTCTTTTAGTCCATCTTCTAGGTAATTTTTTAGATAAATATTCTGAAAACGGGGTGGACATTTTTATCATAAACGGCGTGGTAAAAGTGGTCACCGCCGAAACTGCCACCACTATTGGATACAAGAAAGAACTCGTTACATTCAGTGTCATCCCCAATGTGGCAATGATAAAAGAAAATTCACCAATTTGTGACAAACTCATTCCTGTTTGTACTGATTGTTTTAAAGGTTGACCGGAAAGTAATGCGCCTATTGTTGAACTTATCGATTGGCCAAAAATGGTAACGACAGTCAATATCATTACAGGAATTGCATGTGCATATAATGTTTGCGGATTGATTAACATTCCTACTGATACGAAAAAAATGGCGCCAAATAAATCCTTAACAGGTTTTACTAAATGTTCAATATGCTCGGCTTGAGTGGTTTCGGCAATGATAGAGCCCATAATAAATGCACCAAGTGCCGGTGAAAAACCAACATCTGCCGCCAGAATTACCATCATCAAACATAGGGCAAGTGAAATAATAAGCAACATTTCATCGGATAATAAATGCTTCGCTCTTTTGAGTAATGTTGGAATAAAAAAGATACCACCAACAAACCATATAGTTAAGAAAAACACCAATTTTAGAACAGATTGAAATAATTCTCCGCCCGAAAATTGTTGACTAACTGCAATAGTAGAAAGTAAAACCATCATCAAAATAGCAATAATATCTTGAACAATAAGTGAACCTATTACGATACCAGCAAATTTTTGTGCTTTTACGCCTAATTCATCAAAGGTTTTTAGAATAATTGTCGTTGATGAAATCGACAGAATAACACCTAGGAAAATGCTATCCATTTTAGACCAATCCATCCATTGACCTACTAAAAAACCTACTAAAAGCATTGTGAAAATTTGAGTAATCGCAGTAATAGAAGCCGTTCCGCCTACTTTCATTAATTTCTTAAAACTGAATTCCAGTCCCAAACTGAATAATAAAAAGATCACCCCAATTTCTGCCCAAACCTCCACACTTTTAATATCATTAACCGATGGGAAAAAATCAAAATGATTTCCTGCCAAAAAACCAGCAATCAAATAACCCAAAACAAGCGGTTGCTTGATTTTTTTAAACAATAAAACAGCAACTCCTGCTGTCATAAGGATCAGTCCTAAATCGCTTATTAATGGCTTCAAGTGATGCGATGCTTCCGCTACTGCTGCTATTGTACTCATAGATTTTTATTTTTTAGGAGCTATTTCAGCCTTACATTTCAATCCCGACACTACGGTACTCGCTCATAATTTTTTTTCTATTGCACTCGCAGGAACTTCCTTTGGTCGCTCTGCAAGTACAAGAAAAAATAGTTTTATTCCCTCAAGGCTTTTCACTGCTGTCCGGGCTATTTTGCCAGAAGCATTTGTGTTTTTATAAAATTAATACATTTCACCGTTGCAATGAAATGATATCTTATTTTAAATTGTTCAAATCAGATAAAGTATAAAAAGTCATATTATGTTGTTTGACATAGTTACAAATCAGTTGTAATGTTTCTATTTTGGTCTGATAATTAGCTGTTATTTTTTGTACTGGTTTGTGACCAAACAATAGTAGAATTTTATGCTTTCGTTTAGCATAATCTAATAATTTTATAAGATACGGAATACTGAAATTGGGATGATCCGTATCAATACCTATTGCAAAAACTAATTTGGTATTATTAAAATAACAATTTTGAAAAAAAGGATCTTCTGCACCGTAAGTAGTTCCTCTAATAATTTTAAATTTTTTATAAAGGACAGCATCTATGGCTGGATTTCTAAATCCAAATGGATAAGCAAATGAAGTTACTTTAAAGGAATAAAAATGCATGATAGCAAGCATCGGGTTTATTTCCTGATTCATATAAGCTTTAATTCCATTTTTTGCAACAAATTTAGGAGCATTAAAGTGATTAAAACCGTGTCCGGCAATTTCGTGTCCTTCCTTTTGCAGTTGCAAGAGTTCCTCTATTTCAGAATGGCTTAAAGTATTTATTTTAGAAACACAAAAAGTAGCTTTCCAAGAATATTGATGCAATATTTTGTTTGCTTGGAACCATTCATTGATACTTGCATCGTCAAATGAGATTACAACTCCGGGATTAATCGCTTTGGGTTTGCTTTTTTGAGGAGTGTTTTTATTTTCACAAGAAAATAAAAAAAAAGTGCAAAGTAATATGAATTTAAAGATTTTTTCGTTCATATCGCTTTGCACTTTATAGGTGTTTCTGGATTTAAATTCCTAAGAAATTACTTGGAGTGATTTGCATTAATTCGGCTTTAATTTCATCCGAAACATCTAAGGTAGCTATAAAACCATGAATTGCATTTTTATCAATCGCTTCATTGGTTCTGGTTAATCCTTTCAATGCTTCATACGGATTAGGATAGGCTTCACGACGTAAAATAGTTTGAATTGCTTCAGCAACAACTGCCCAGTTTTTCTCTAAATCTTCGTGGAATTTTGGTTCATTCAATAACAATTTGTTTAATCCTTTCAAAGTAGCTTCAAAAGCGATTATCGTATGTCCCATTGGTACGCCAATATTTCTCAAAACCGTACTGTCGGTTAAATCACGTTGTAATCTTGATAATGGTAATTTAGCAGATAAATGTTCAAAAATAGCATTCGCAATTCCTAAATTTCCTTCTGAATTTTCAAAATCAATTGGGTTTACTTTATGTGGCATTGCTGAAGAACCAATTTCTCCTGCTTTGATTTTTTGCTTGAAATATTCCATGGAAACATACGTCCAAATATCTCGGTCTAAATCAATGATAATGGTATTTATTCTTTTCAACGCATCAAAAAATGCTGCGAAATGGTCGTAATGTTCAATTTGGGTAGTAGGGAAGGAGTGGTGCAAACCAAGATTTTCTTCAACGAATTTCCCTCCAAATTTTCTCCAGTCAATTTGTGGATACGCCACGTGATGTGCGTTATAATTTCCTGTTGCTCCACCAAATTTTGCTGCAAACGGAACGTTAAACAACAAACGCATTTGCTCTTCTAAACGTTCTACAAAAACACCAATTTCTTTACCCAAACGAGTTGGAGAAGCAGGCTGTCCATGTGTACGGGCAAGCATTGGCACGGCTGCCCATTCTACGCTCAACTCTTTTAATTTTGAAGTTAAAGTGATCAAAGAAGGCATGTACACTTTCTCGAAAGCTTCTTTTGTAGAAAGCGGGATTGCTGTATTATTAATATCTTGAGAAGTCAATCCAAAGTGGATGAACTCTTTGTATTCGGATAAGCCTAATTTTTCAAAAGCATCTTTGATAAAGTATTCTACCGCTTTTACATCGTGGTTGGTTACTTTCTCCGTTTCTTTAATCCAAAGGGCATCTTCAGTAGAGAAATTTTTATAGATGTTACGCAAACTTTCGAATAAATTCGGGTTTACATTTTTTAGTTGTGGCAGTGGCACTTCGCACAAAGCAATAAAATATTCAATTTCAACCAATACGCGGTATTTAATTAAAGCTTCTTCAGAGAAAAATGGAGCCAGCGAAATAGTCTTGTTTCTATATCTTCCGTCGATTGGCGATATAGCATTCAATTCGTTTAAAGTAGTCATTGTTTTGTTGTTTGTTCGAAAGGCACAAATATAAACCTTTCGTGACAAAATAGAAAACGAATGGTTTTTAAATAA
>JBJOQF010000026.1:0-7117 GCA_046050185.1 Bacteroidota bacterium | reverse complement strand
GTTTAAAAAATATTTGAATAGCATTATAATTAACTGAAAAACAACAAAATTTCATAAATGGAAATATTTCATATCAGTGCAGAGTGTTACCCAGTAGCAAAAGTAGGTGGTTTAGCTGATGTCGTTGGTGCATTGCCAAAATATCAAAATAATGCCGGACACCATGTAAGAGTTGTAATCCCTTGTTATGATTCAAAATTTAGAAACGAAAATGAATTTGAATGTGTACATTGGGGCCATGTAAAATTGGGGAATTTTAATTTTCCTTTTAGTGTTCTAAAAGAAAAAACGGATGCATTAGGATTTGAATTGTATTTAGTTGAAATTCCAGAATTATTTGATCGAAAAGAAGTCTATGGATACCAGGATGATATTGAACGATTTTTGTCTTTTCAAATTGCCACTTTAGATTGGATTATTGGAAGAAATGAAGTTCCGGACGTTATAAATTGTCATGATCATCACACAGGTTTGGTTCCTTTTATGATGTTGTATTGTCATAAATATGAAAAACTGAGAAATACTCCATCAATGATTACCATTCATAATGGTTTGTATCAAGGTCAGTTTGGATTTGATAAATTGCATTATATACCGGAATTTGATTTGGCTCATGTAAATGTTTTAGAATGGGACAAGTGTATTAATTCACTTGCAGTAGGAATTAAATGTGCTTGGGCAGTAACGACTGTTTCTCCTAATTATCTGAATGAAATAAATTATTCGGCTAATGGATTAGAGTCCTTGTTTAATCTTGTAAGATATAAATCCAGAGGAATTTTGAACGGAATTGATATTGAAGTTTGGGATCCAGCCAAAGATGTAATGCTTGAGAAAAACTACTCGATTAAAAGTTTCGAAAAAGGGAAACAGGAAAATAAAGAAAAATTATGCAACCTCTTTAATTTAGATCCAACAAAGCCTCTTTTTAGTTTTATTGGAAGATTATTAGAAGAAAAGGGTGGAGATTTATTACCTCATGCTGCAGCACTTGCATTATCTGAAAATTATAAACAAATTAATATTTTAATTTTAGGATCAGGAAATCCAACTATTGAAAATCAACTAAATAGCTTATTGGTTGATTATAAAGGTAATTATAATACTTTTATAGGATATAATGAAGAATTAGCTCATTTAATTTATGCTGGTTCTGATTTTCTATTAATGCCTTCAAGAGTTGAGCCTTGTGGTTTAAACCAAATGTATTCGTTGCGATACGGATCTATTCCTATTGTAAGAAGGACAGGTGGATTAAAAGATACTGTTATTGATTTTGGAGATGATGGAAATGGGATTTGTCATGATCAGGCAACTGTAGGTGATATTTGTTATTCGATTCAAAGAGCAGTGGATTTATATGACGATAAAAAACATTTAAATAAAATCAGAAAAATAGGAATGAACACAGATCATTCCTGGGAAAGAGTCTGTCAAGAATACATAGAAATGTACAATTTAATAATAAAAAAGAAATGAAAGCTAAAAAGAAAAATGTTATTGCAATTATTTTAGGTGGAGGACAAGGATCCAGATTATACCCATTGACAGAAACAAGATCTAAACCAGCTGTTCCAATAGGAGGTAAATATAGATTGGTAGATATTCCTATTTCAAATTGTATGAATTCTGATATTTACAGGATGTTTGTATTGACACAATTCAATTCAGCTTCCTTAAATGCACACATTAAAAATACTTATAATTTTAGTATTTTCAGTCATGCTTTTGTTGATATTCTTGCTGCTGAGCAAACGCCTGATAACCCAACTTGGTTTCAAGGAACTGCAGATGCAGTAAGACAGTGTATGCCTCATTTTTTAAATCATGATTTTGATTATGCATTGATTCTTTCTGGAGATCAATTGTATCAGATGGATTTCAACGAAATGCTGGAGGCACATATCAAAAATGAAGCTGATATATCTATTGCTACTTTACCGGTAAATGATAAAGATGCTCCAGAATTTGGGATTTTAAAAACAAATTCAGAAAGTTGTATCGAGTCCTTTATCGAAAAACCAGCCAAAGAGCTTTTACCTGATTGGAAATCGGATGTAAGTGAGCAAATGAAAAGCGAAGGAAAACATTATTTGGCCTCTATGGGAATCTATATTTTCAACAAAAAATTGTTGGTAGAAATAATGTCAAATAAAGAGACTAAGGATTTTGGTAAAGAAATTATTCCACAAGCGGTTGGCCATAAAAAGATATTAAGTTATCAATATGAAGGGTATTGGACAGATATTGGTAATATAGATTCCTTTTTTGAAGCAAATATTGGATTAACTGAAGATTTACCAAAATTTAATTTATTCGATAACGACAATAAAATTTACACTAGGCCAAGATTATTACCGCCTTCAAAATTTCAAAAAACCACAGTTGACAGATCATTAATTTCTGAAGGTTGTATTTTGAATGCCAAAGAAATAAACCATTCTGTAATTGGTATTAGATCCAGAATTGGCGAAGGAACCATAATTCAAAATTGTTATGTAATGGGTAATGATTTCTATCAAAATATTGATGATATGAATGAAGACATAAAAAACAATAAACAATTAATAGGTATTGGAGAAAGGTGTTTTATAAATAATGCACTTGTTGATAAAAACTGTAGAATTGGTAATGATGTTTATATTAGTGGAGGGAATCATTTAGAAGATTTTTCTAATGAATTGTATGCTATCAAGGACGGAATTGTAGTCATTAAAAAAGGTGCAATTATACCTGACAATTATATTATAAAGTAAATTAAAAACTGTTTTTTCTTTAATCTAATGTTCTAATTTTTTATTTAATTAGAAATATACAATAAAATATGAATAAAGTTATTTCGCATTCCCTTTTTACTGATTTTGATATCGATTTATTTAAAGCTGGGAAACATTTTAGACTTTACGAAAAACTAGGGGCACATCTTATAACATTAGATGGTGTTGATGGTGTTTATTTTGCAGTTTGGGCTCCTACAGCCCATTCTGTATCTGTGGTTGGGGATTTTAATTTTTGGACACAAGGTGAACATTTGCTATACGTACGTTGGGATTCATCAGGTATTTGGGAAGGGTTTATTCCTAATGTTAAAAAAGGAACAACCTATAAATATAAAATACAATCCAATAATAATGGAATTGTCACTGAAAAAGCAGATCCTTTTGCTTTTTACTGTGAAAAACCACCCCATACCGCCTCGGTAGTTTGGGATTTAGATTATCAATGGAAAGATAATAACTGGATGGAAACCCGTCAAAATCATAATGGTTTGGATAAACCCTATTCAGTATATGAAGTGCATTTAGGTTCATGGAAGCGTCATGCTGAAGAAAATCGTTTTTTGACTTATCTAGAATTTGCTGAAGATTTAGTAAATTATGTAAAAGAAACAGGTTTTACCCATGTTGAGTTCATGCCTATAATGGAGTATCCCTATGATCCTTCTTGGGGGTATCAATTAGTTGGTTATTTTGCGCCTACTTCTCGTTTTGGAAAACCACAAGATTTTATGGTCTTGGTTGATAAATTGCATGAAGCAGGAATTGGAGTAATTTTGGACTGGGTACCTTCTCATTTTCCAGATGACGCACATGGTTTAGGATTTTTTGATGGGTCTAATCTTTATGAACATCCTGATCGTAGAAAAGGGTATCATCCGGATTGGAAAAGTTTGGTATTTAATTATGGTCGAAATGAAGTTCGTTCCTTCTTAATCAGTAATGCTTTATTCTGGTTGCAACATTATCATGCTGATGCTTTACGTGTTGATGCTGTTGCCTCGATGTTATATTTGGATTATTCCAGAAATGATGGAGAATGGGAACCCAATATCTACGGAGGCAGAGAAAATCTGGATACGATAAGTTTCTTAAAGGAATTTAATGAAGCCGTTTATTTAAATTATGAAGGAGTTCAAACCATTGCCGAGGAAAGTACTTCTTTTCCAATGGTTTCAAGACCAACATCCATTGGTGGATTAGGTTTTGGAATGAAATGGATGATGGGTTGGATGCACGATACTTTGGAATATTTTCAAAAGGATACTGTGTATAGAAAATACCATCAAAATGATTTGACATTTTCAATGACTTATACTTTTTCCGAAAATTTCATGTTGCCACTTTCCCATGACGAAGTTGTTTATGGGAAAAAATCGATTGCAGGAAGAATGCCTGGTGATGAATGGCAAAAATTTGCAAATTTAAGATTGTTATATGGCTATATGTTTATGCATCCCGGAACTAAATTATTGTTTATGGGAAGTGAATTTGGACAAAGTAGCGAATGGAATTTTGAAGGAAGTTTAGATTGGCATTTATTGCAATATCCGTTTCATGAAGGTGTGAAAAAATTAATTACTGATTTGAATAAACTGTATAAAACACAACCTGCCTTATATGAAAAACAGTTTAGTCCTGAAGGATTTGAATGGATTAATTATTCAGATCATCAAAATGCGGTAATGTCTTTCATTCGCAAAGGGAATAACACAAAAGAGGATGTTATTGTAGTTTGTAATTTTACTCAAGTCGTTCGCCCTAATTATCGAATTGGTTTACCAAGGAAAGGTAAATTAACCGAAATTTTTAATAGTGATGATATAAATTATGGAGGAAGCGGTGTTTCTAATTCTAAAAAAATAACAATTGAAGCATTACCTTATGACGGAAGAGATTATTCTATAGGATTACTTTTACCACCTTTAAGTGTTACGGTTTTCAAAATTTCATAAATAATTTTTTTACTTATTTTATCAAATCACATCACTAATTGTTTTCATTTAATATGGAAATTATTAGTGATGTGATATTACTATGCTCAAAAATATATAAATTTCCCGTAAATAAACCATAGATATACAGCTATTTACAAAGTGTTTTTGTAAGTTTGAGTTACAAGTGACAGCTAAATTAATACTCTAGAAAATGATCACAAATACAGAATTAGAATATAAAGGAGATTTATATCCCACTAAAATAGTTGCTTTTGAACATGAGGTAGATTCTGTATGTTTTCATACTGATAATAGTGTAATATTAAAAGTAACCGTTTTAAGAGATAGTTTAATTCGGTTTAGATTTACTACAAAAGGGTATTTTAGTAATGATTTTTCGTATGCAATTGACAAAAGTCATTCTCATGGATATAATTTTCTTGAGGTTTCTGAAGTTGAAGATTATTATCAGATAAAAACCAGCAAAGTACAATGTCGAATTCAAAAAATAGATATGCGGTTGTCTATTTTTGATTTGGATGAAAATCTCATTTTAGAAGATGAATTAGGTTTTCATTGGGAAGAAAGCTATGAATATGGTGGTAATATCGTAAAAATGAGTAAATCTTCAAAAGATGGGGAATGTTTTTATGGACTTGGTGACAAAGCAACTCAATTGAATTTAAAAGGGAAAAGGCTAGAGAATTTTGCGACTGATCAATATGCTTTTCAAAAAGACCAAGATCCATTATATAAAGTGGTTCCGTTTTACATTGGGTTGCATAACAAAAAATCGTATGGAATTTTCTTCGACAATACTTTCAGAACTTATTTTGATTTTTGTTATGAAAGAAGAAATGTTGCCAGTTATTGGGCTGAAGGTGGAGAAATGAATTATTATTTTATTTATGGACCACAAATGCAGGATGTAGTAACCACATTTACTGATTTGACCGGTAAACCAGAATTGCCACCACTTTGGGCACTTGGATATCACCAATGTAAGTGGAGTTACTATCCTGAAAGTAATTTAAAAGAAGTTGCAGCTAAATTCAGGGAATTGAAAATTCCATGCGATGCGCTGTATTTGGATATTGATTATATGGAAGGTTTTCGATGTTTCACTTGGAATAAAGAATATTTTCCTGACCCAAAAAGAATGGTTGCTGAATTAGCTGAGGATGGTTTTAAAACTATTGTAATTATTGACCCTGGAATAAAAATTGACAAAGAATATTCAGTATATAAAGAAGCATTGAAAAATGATTATTTCTGCAAAAGAGCTGATGGGCCATATATGAAAGGAAAAGTATGGCCAGGAGAATGTAATTTTCCCGATTATACAAATCCAGTAGTCAGAGAATGGTGGGCAGGATTGTTCAAAGAATTAGTTTTGGAAATTGGTGTAAAAGGAGTGTGGAATGATATGAATGAGCCGGCAGTTATGGAGGTTCCTAATAAAACATTTCCTATGGATGTGCGACATGATTACGATGGAAATCCATGTAGCCATAGAAAAGCCCATAATATCTATGGTACGCAAATGGCAAGGGCTACCTATCATGGTGTAAAAAGATTTGCTTATCCTAAAAGGCCTTTTGTTATTACAAGATCAGCTTATGCCGGAGCACAACGATATACTTCTTCTTGGACCGGTGATAATGTTGCCACTTGGGAACATTTATGGGTTGCTAATATTCAAGTGCAACGTATGTCTATTTCAGGAATGGGATTCACAGGATCTGATATAGGAGGATTTGCGGAGCAACCAACAGGTGAATTATATGCGAGATGGATTCAATTAGGGGTTTTTCATCCTTTTTGCAGAACCCATTCTTCTGGAGATCATGGCCATCAAGAACCTTGGGCTTTTGATGAAGAAGTAATTGAAATCACCAGAAAGTTCGTCAATTTGCGATATCAATTATTACCTTATTTATATACGATGTTTTGGCAATATATTGAAGAAGGAATTCCTATGTTAAAACCATTGGTGTATTATGATCAGGAAGATATTCAAACACATTACAGAAATGATGAATTCATTTTTGGAAACCAAATTTTAGTTTGCCCTATTCTTGAACCTAATTCTTTAGGCAGAAGAATGTTTATTCCTCGTGGGCAGTGGTATAATTATTGGACGAATAAAGAAATTAAAGGAGGAAAAGAAATTTGGGTAGAAACTAAATTCGACCAAATTCCACTTTTTGTAAAAGCAGGTGCAGTAATTCCCAAATATCCTATTCAACAGTATGTTGGAGAACTGGAATTTGATGAATTAACATTAGATATTTACTATAAAGAAGGGAAAGAAAAGTCAGTGGTTTATGAGGATGCCCAAGATGGTTATGATTATAAAAAGGGACGATACAGTTTCTTATCATTTCAAACAAACGGTAAAGA
>JBJOQF010000025.1:0-2723 GCA_046050185.1 Bacteroidota bacterium | reverse complement strand
TTTGCATCAAAAGCAGCTGCATAAAGAATAGTATCTTCTGTTCCGTAGAATTCAGAAATCTTTTTCTCCAGTGTTTTATGAATATCTTGAGTCCCACAAATAAACCGAACAGAGGACATGCCAAATCCACGTGAATCAAGTGTGTCTTTAGCTGCCTGAATTACTTCGGGATGCGACGATAATCCCAAATAATTATTAGCGCAAAAATTTAAGACCGTTTCTCCATTAACTGTAATTTCGGCTCCTTGAGGGGAAGTAATGATTCTTTCTTTTTTGAAAATACCATTATCTTCAATAGTCTGCAATTCCGACTGCAAGTATTCTTTAATTTTTCCGTACATACCTTAATTATTTAGCTTAGAATTTGGAGTTGAAAATTTCGATACAAAGGCATCAAAACAAAATTTTTACAAATCTACTACAACGATTTCTTTACCTATATATACCAAAGTCTTTTTAACTACTTTATATCCCATTTTCTCAATAGCAGCCTGATAACTCTCTAATTGTTGCTGATATTTAACATTATGGGTTCCCGTTTTGTAATCCAATAAAAAAACTTCCTTGTTTTTCGTTAAAACCATTCGGTCTGGCTTTACCGTTTTCCCTTCTTTTTGAATGATTGTCTGCTCATTCAGAATTTCATTTCCTTCGGCAAAATAAGATGCTAGTTCCAAATGCCCAACAATCTCTTCAATCGTTTTGCAAACCGTTTCTTTTTGACTAAAAGTAATTAATCCCATCTCAATTGATTTTGCAATAGCCAAATCAATATCCTTTTTAGTTTTCACAAAAGACAGTATTTCATGAATTACATTTCCATATTCAATGGCTTCCTGCTGATGCGTTCCCCACATTAACGCTTCTCTTTGCGCAATTTTTATATTCTTTGGATTTAGAATTTCAGAAACAATAGGAATCGTTTTAGAAGTATCAATATGTTGCTGCCCTGAAGACAATTTCATTGGATTTCCAAATTCATATTCTAATTTATTTTCATCGAATTGGCCTTTATTTTCAAGATAATTAATAAAAAAAGCACACATATTGTTCTTTGGAATCACTCCCTTATTAGATAAATTCATATTCGAAATTATATGTAATTGTTCCTCAGCTCGGGTTAAAGCCACATACAAAACATTGATATTATCCAATAACTCTTCCTGCTTTTTTTGGTTGTAAACTCCCGCAGCTTCTAAACCAAACCCCTCTACTGCACTACTATTATCAATTAAAACTTTGGGCAAACCAAAATCTTGTTCCTCCGCATTGAGCCATAATTTATCTTTTGGTTTTCGATTGTAATCTTCCTCCGCAAAAGGAAAAATAACAACCGGAAATTCCAATCCTTTCGATTTGTGAATTGTCATTATCCGAACCGCATTATTCCCTTCCGGAGATGGGATACTAAATTTCTCGGCATTTTTGTCCCAGAAATTTAAGAAATCCGAAATTCCGGCTTGATTGCGAATGTCGCGTTCTAAAACAATATCCAAGAAATACTGAACGTAAGCATTCCCCTCCCCGACCCTCCCCGAAGGGGAGGGAGCCGAAACTCGAGCAATAGAATCTAGAAAAATTTCTTGACTCGTTAACTCCTTTTTTATTTCTTTTAAAACTTCGTAAATATTCTTAATTACTTGCTCATTGGTATACCGAATTACTTTAAACCCTAGTTTATTTAGAGTAATTGTTCTATCATTGTCTAATTCAATCTGTTCTTCGGTAAAATGATAATCTCCATCTACTTCAACAACCAGTTTTTTTGACAAACAAACAAAATCAACAATAAAATCATCTATCAAATGTTGTTGCCTGAATTTATAATCTTCTAATGATTTAGACTTAAGCTCCATCCAAAGAACTTTCTCAGCAGGCGTTGGATTTTTCCTCTTCTCTTTTGCTTTATCGATTGAAAGATGAGAATAATTTCCGCCAGTCATGTATCCTAATTTATTTGATTCAATAAGACCATTTTTATCCACACGGTTCACTATTCCTTCACCCCTTCCTTCGGAGGGGGCTGGGGGGAGGAACTTTGCTATTATAATTTCCACCGCTTCATACAATGATTTTTTTCTACTATTTTGAAACGAAAGTGAAATATCAAAACTCAGTAACCAGTTTTCAAATTCGGTTTCTTGATACAATGCCATTCCTTCGGCAATGAAATCGTGAATGGGTAATTTATCCTGAATATGTGCTGCTACGTAATGCAAAAAATAAGCCTTTGCCTCTAAATCGGAATTGTTTTTCAGGTATTTCAATAAATGAATAATCAATCGAACTTCGGTCGCATTCTGAATCATCAAGGTTTCCGACGATAAAAGAGGTATTTTTTGTTCTGTTAAATAGTTTGCAATTGCAATTCCCTGATCTCGTTTTCGGGTTAAAATGACTATATCTTTATACTCAAAGCCTTTTTGAATGGATTTCTGAATCGCATTTAAAGTTGCCAAAACATACAGCTTTGTTTTATCCAAGGTTTCTTCCTCGTCATCAGCAGTTGTTACTTTTGGAATAAAAGAAATATTAACATAGCCTCCCGTTTTGTTATTTGTTTTTTGATGACTGTGATTTTCATACAAATCTTTATAATCCGGTTGTACGAATTCATTCGAAATCAATTTAAAAAAATCATTATTGAATTCGATTATTTGCGAATAACTTCTATAATTTTTATCTAAATGTTCGAGTTTTTTATCCGGATTACTGAACGGATT
>JBJOQF010000024.1:0-11098 GCA_046050185.1 Bacteroidota bacterium | reverse complement strand
AATAAACCTAAAGGAATATTGCCTTTTCATAGGTATAAAAAACACAATGCCAGTCCTATTGAGGAACATTTATTTGAATGTGCCAATTATTCTAATTCTAATAATAAAGGTCATTTGCACTTTACAGTATCTCAAAATCATCAGACGCTTTTTCAAGAAGTTTTAGATAACGTTCAAAATAAAGTTGAGAAAAAAACGGGCGTAAAGATTACCGTAGATTTCTCCTTTCAAGATCAATCTACAGATTCAATTGCTGTATCATCTGATAATGTTCCGCTTAGAGATGCAGATAATAACTTAGTGTTTAGACCTGGTGGTCACGGTGCTTTGATTTTGAATTTAAACAATCTGAATGGTGATTTAATTTTTATCAAAAACATTGATAATGTAGTTAAAAATCATGCCGAAGAAATCACTCTCTATAAAAAAGCTTTGGCAGGTATTCTACTTAACCTGCAACAAAAAATATTTCAATTCTTGAAAGTGCTGGAAGGAAACACTCTTTCTATTGAAGATAGAGATACTATTGTTCGGTTTTTAAAATCTAAACTGTTCGTTTCTTTTGACCATTCATTTCAAAGTCAGGAAATAGAAAATCAAAAATCAATACTTTTTGAATTACTGAATCGCCCTATTAGAGTATGTGGAATGGTAAAAAATGAAGGTGAACCTGGTGGTGGCCCATTTTGGGTAAAAAATTCTGAAGGAGAAATAACACTTCAAATTGTTGAAGCTTCACAAGTAGATGAAAAAGACGAAATACAGGCTAAAATACTTTCCGGCTCTTCTCATTTTAATCCTGTTGACCTTGTATGTGGAATAAAAAACTACAAAGGTGATAAGTTTGACTTAAGGGAATTTGTTGATGCTAAAAGCGGTTTTATTGTTGAAAAAAGCAATAAAGGTATTTTGGCCAAAAATTATGAGTTACCAGGTCTTTGGAATGGAGGTATGTCAAAGTGGATAACCGTTTTTGTTCAGGTTCCTCTAATTACTTTTAATCCAGTAAAGACTGTAAACGATTTATTAAATCCAACGCACCAACAATAATAGTTTTGGAAGTGGATAAAATAATTTCGGAATTGCACTTTAAAGCGGTAAGAAGTAGTGGTGCTGGCGGACAAAATGTAAACAAGGTTTCCTCTAAAGTAGTCTTGACTTTTGATTTGAAAAACTCAAAAGCATTGACTCAAGGGGAGAAATTACTGCTGGAAATTAAATTGTCTTCAAGATTAACAACTGATTTAGTTTTGATTTTGAACTGTGATGAAGACAGAAGTCAAATAAAAAACAAGGAAATTGTAACCAAACGCTTTTTGCAACTCATAAAAAAAGCATTGATTATACCCAAAAAAAGGAAACCCACCAAGATCCCTAAATCTGTGATTAGAAAAAGGATAAAGGATAAAAAGAATATTTCTGACATCAAAAAAAACAGGAAAAAACCTAATTTAGAATAGCTTTTGTTCAGTTTTTTTATTTAAAGTTTAAAACTTTAAATAAAAAAACTACTTTTGCACTGTCTCAAAGGGGTGCTAGATTTCAAAAATGGAATGACAGCTGAGATTATACCCAAAGAACCTGGACAAGTAATGTTGTCAAGGGAAAAAATGACAAAAATAGCGTGCACACTATCTGTTTGTCATAGGAAACAATCATTTTTTAATTTAACAAAAGAATAATTCCCCCTTTTATTCGTAATCTTTTTACGGATGAATACTTTTATTACAGTTACAAAGCCAAAAAGCCAAAAGGCAAGAGTCAAGAGCCAAAAGAATATAATTTCTTGCTGCTTGCTTCTAATTTCTTTTATTACTTTTTCACAAGTCAAAGATACAACCAAAGTAAATCAACTCGATGAAGTTTTGGTTTCGGCAGTTCGTGTTACTTCAAAAACTCCGGTTAGTTTTAGCAATTTAGATAAAAAAGAAATCAAGTTCCGAAACTTAGGACAAGATATTCCTATTTTGATGAATTATTTACCTTCAGTTGTCACTACTTCCGATGCTGGAAATGGAGTAGGATATACCGGAATCCGTGTTCGTGGTAGCGATGCGACAAGAGTAAATGTCACTATCAATGGAATTCCTTATAATGATTCAGAAAGTCATGGGACATATTGGGTAAATATGCCAGATTTTGTGTCTTCAGTAGAGAGTTTGCAGTTGCAGCGTGGCGTAGGAACTTCGACAAATGGCGCAGGTGCTTTTGGTGCAAGCTTAAATATGTTGACTGATTCCTATTCTGATAAAGCAACGGGAGAAATTTCTAATTCATTTGGAAGTTTTAATACTCATAAACATACGGTAAAATTCAGTACGGGATTAATTAATGATCATTTTGAATTGGCAGGACGTTTGTCTGCATTAAAATCAGATGGTTATATTGACAGAGCTAAATCTGATTTAAAATCTTATTTTCTTCAAGGAACGTATGTTGGTAAAACGACTTTAATTAAAGCTTTGGCTTTTGGAGGAAAAGAAAAAACATATCAATCTTGGAATGGAACTGACGAAGCGACTTTAATCAGCGACAGAACATTTAATTCAGCCGGAATTTTTACTGATGAATCTGGTAATACAAGATATTATGATAATGAAACGGATAATTACCAACAAGATCATTTTCAATTGCATTGGAACGAAAAATTCTCCAATAATTGGAGTACAAACTTAGCTTTTCATTATACTAAAGGAAAAGGATATTATGAAAATTATAAAGAAGATGCTGATTTTTCTGATTATGGATTGCAACCGGTAGGAGTTTTAACAACAACGGATTTGATTCGCCAAAAATGGTTGGATAATGATTTTTACGGAACTACATTTTCTGCAAATTATACAACTGAAAAGTTGAATGTTATCTTTGGAGGTGGATACAACAAATATGAAGGAGACCATTTTGGGAAAGTGATTTGGGCGCGTTACGCTTCTCAAAGTGAATTAGGAGATCATTATTATGATGATTTTTCTACTAAAACCGATGGAAATGTTTTTGCAAAAGCTAATTATCAAATAACAGAAAGAATAAGCTTATTCGGAGATTTACAACTTAGAAATGTACATTACAAAGCGAATAGTTATGAAACAGGTCCCGTAAATGACAACTTTAATTTTTTAAACCCAAAAGCAGGATTGAATTTTGATATCAACGCTAAAAACAAGTTGTACTTTTCGTATGCAAGAGCTAATCGTGAGCCAAACAGAACGGATTATGAAGGTGGAAATGCTAAACCAGAAAAGCTGAATGACTTTGAATTAGGCTGGAGATATGTTACTGATAAAGTGAAATTTAATACTAATGTTTACTATATGGCATATAAAGACCAATTGATATTAACTGGGAAATTAGATGATGTAGGAAGTCCGATTCGTTCTAATAGTGAGAAAAGTTACCGTTTAGGATTGGAAGTTGATGCTACGATTGCAGTATCGGAACAATTTATCATTCGTCCTAATTTTACTTTAAGTGCTAATAAAAACATTGATTTAGCTGTTGAAGGGGAGAATTACGGAACTACTGATATTGCCTATTCACCATCAGTTATTGTTGGAAATATTTTGGTTTACAAACCTACAGAAAACTTTCAAGTTTCTTGGATGCAAAAATTTGTGGGAGAACAATACATGAATAATATTGAATTACCGGCTGCAAAGTTGGCTGATTATTTTGTAAACGATTTGAATATTGCTTATGAATTTAAACCAAAATCAGTTTTCAAATCAATTATTTTGACTGGTTTGGTAAATAATATTTTAGACAAGAAATATGTTTCTAATGGGTATATGTGGGATGTTTATCCATATTATTATCCACAATCCGGAATTAACTTCTTAGCTGGATTAACACTGAAGTTTTAGATTAGTATTAGTTATAAAAACAAAAAATCCTGATAGTTCTAAAACTGTCAGGATTTGTTTGTTTTAATTATAAACTCGAAGGATATTTCCGTTCACTTCTACGCGATATTGTTTTAAGGGATATTGTTTTCCAAGACTTTGTCCTGTAAATAAGCTATATTCTGCATTATCACAAGGACAAACTATATTTATTCCTTTTATAGTCATCGTAGAGCAACTGCTCAAAGCTTGATTAGGACAAGCAGCATCGAATGCATTATAACCACTTCCTGTATTAAATACAAAAATTCCTTTGGCGCCCACTCCAGAATAATAAATAGCATTGCTTGGATACTGGAGAATAGAATAAGCAGGTAAATTCATATTGATATTTAGAGTAAAACTATAATTTGGTAGGTATGGGTTTTTATTGTTAAAACCATTGTCACTGCAACTAAATAGAAATGGAATAATTAAGGATATCAATAGTAGTTTTTTCATTATTCAAAATATATTAAAAGAATTAGCGAAACAAATTTAATTTATTTAACTTTGAATTATATATGATTAACATATTTTTATAGGCTAAAAAAATTAATAGTATCTTTGTGGAAAGAAATCCCGTCCTGATGGGATTTTTTCTATTTATATAAATGACGAAATTATGAGCACAGTATCTTATTACACCGCGGAAGGATTAAAAAAGTTAAGAGAAGAATTAGATTATTTGAAAAGTGTAATGCGTCCAAAAGCATCTGCAGATATAGCTGAGGCAAGAGATAAAGGCGATTTGTCTGAAAATGCAGAATATGATGCTGCCAAAGAAGCACAAGGAATGTTAGAAATGCGAATTGCTAAATTAGAAGAAGTACATTCTAATGCTCGATTAATTGATGAAACACATCTCGATGTTTCTAAAGTGTTAGTTTTGTCCAATGTGAAAATCAAAAACCAAAGCAATGGAATGGAAATGAAATACACATTAGTTGCCGAAAGTGAAGCCGATTTAAAAACAGGAAAAATCTCTGTAACCTCACCAATTGGTAAAGGTTTACTAGGGAAATCAGTAGGTGAATTTGCTGAGATTACGGTTCCTAATGGTGTTTTGAAATTCGAAATTTTAGAAATTTCCCGCGACTAAATAGTTAACCAATTAATCAATTTCATAATGTCAAGTATTTTTACAAAAATCATAAACGGAGAAATCCCTTGTTATAAAATAGCGGAGGATGCTAATTTTTTGGCGTTTTTGGATGTGAATCCAAATGCAAAAGGACATACACTTTGTGTTCCAAAACAGGAAATCAATAAGATTTTTGATATTGAAGATGATTTATTCATTGGACTCATGCAGTTCTCAAAAAAAATAGCCATTGCATTGGAAAAAACAGTTCCTTGTAAAAGAATTGGAATGGCAGTTATAGGTCTGGAAGTTCCTCATGCTCACGTTCATCTTATTCCATTGAATGAAATGGATGAAATGCGTTTTCAAAATAAAGTGTCGCTTTCAAAAGAAGAATTTGAAGCTTTGGCCAAAAGTATTAAAGCTAATTTATAATGTTTTTGACAATAAAATAAATTGGTACGGTTTTCGTTCAGAAAGGGAATAGGTGAAAAACTTATTCCCTTTTAATTTATGAGTCTACATAATAAAATGAAAAATATCTATATACTGCTTTCTTTATTTTTATCGTTTGTAAGTTTCGGTCAGGTTAATGCAGGATATGCTTTGATTGATAATAAGATGGCTAATATTTCCATAAGTTCTACTAGTTCTACAGAGGCCATTGCCAATTATATAAATACCAATTTTAAAACTGATACTGATAAAATCCGTGCTGTTTTTTATTGGACAGCATCAAATATTAGTTACGATGTTGCTAATAGGTTTAAGGTAAACTTCAATGAAACCCCACAAGAGCAAATAGCAAAAACTTTGAAAACAAAGAAAGGTGTCTGGATTCATTATGCTACCATTTTTAATGATATTTCGAATAAAATAGGAATACAATCATACATAATAGAGGGCTATACAAAACAATATGAGAAAGTGTCAAATTTGGCTCATGCCTGGTGTGCTGCAAAAATTGATAATAAATGGTATTTGTTTGATCCTACTTGGGGGTCAGGTTATGTAAACAATGGGAAGTTTTTCAAAAAATTAAATGAATATTATTTTAAGACAGAACCCGCTAAACTAATTTCTTCTCATATTCCTTTTGATTATTTATGGCAGTTTCTAAATTACCCAATTACAAATAGTGAATTTTATGAAGGTGTAACTCAAGTTAATAAATCGAAGAAGTACTTCAATTTTGAAAGTGAAATAGTTAAATACAATACTTTGTCAGAAATCGATAAATTAGTTGAGTCTGTAGCCAGAATAGAGAAAAACGGGGTGGAAAACGATATGATTTTAAAATGTCTGGAAGATAAAAAGAAAGAATTAGCTAATTTTCAACATAATATATATGTTGAAAAATTGAATTCAATAGTCAATAATTACAATGAAGCTGTAGACTTATTAAATGAATTTATTTATTATAGAAATAATAAGTTTAAGCCCACTTTATCCGATGATAAAATTAGCAGTATGATTCAAGCACCAATTGAAAAATTAACTAAATGCCAAGATGCTATTCATGCCGTTGGTTCTGTAGGAACGGAGAATTCCTCTAATTTAAGTTCGTTAAAAAAATCTATCAAAGATGTTTTGGCGCAAGCTAAAGAGCATGAGTTATTTGTACAAGAATATTTGAGTAAGTCAAAAATCGTCAGAAAGACTATGTTTACAAAGGTTTCTTGGTTTGGAGTTCCGTTAAACTAATTCGCTTTTTTTAAAACTGACTTGCATCGTAGTGCCTTTTCCTATTTCAGAATTCAGCACTTTTATGGTTCCTTTGTGATATTCTTCCACAATTCTTTTGGTTAAAGAAAGTCCTAAGCCCCAACCTCGTTTTTTAGTAGTAAAGCCAGGTTCAAAGATAGTCTTGAATTGTTTTTTCTGAATTCCACCTCCGGAATCGATAATGTTTATTTTTACATAATCGCCTTCTTGTTCTATTTCCAAAGCCAGTTTTCCTCTTCCTTTCATGGCATCGATAGCATTTTTAACTAAATTCTCAATCGTCCAGCTGTGTAAAGTAGGATTAAGCGAAACCATAATAGGTGATTTTGGAGCTTTGAAAGAAAATTCAATTTGTTTCGAAAGGCGAGATTGCAGATAGTCGTAGGAACGAAGTGTTTCTTCCACAATATCTTTGTTTTCTAATTTTGGTTCGGAACCTATTTTAGAAAAACGATCTGTTATGGTTTGCAAGCGTTCAATGTCTTTTTCAATTTCGAAAGTAGTGGTTTCGTCTACATTTTCTGATTTCAAGAGTTCTACCCAACCTATCAATGAAGAAAGTGGAGTTCCTATTTGATGTGCGGTTTCTTTTGCCATTCCTGCCCAAAGTTTGTTTTGAGTAGCCATTTTTGTACTTCGATAGAAATTATAAACTAAGCCGCCAAATAGCACTATAATGAGCAATAAAGCAATTGGATAATATTTTAGTTTGTTCAGTAATGCCGAATTTCCATAATATAATTTTTGAAATTTCCCTGGTACATATTCAATCACGATAGGGTCATTTTCGTTTTTTAAATTATGTAAAAAGGCGTTCGCCTTAGGTTTGTTTTTTACAATGGCATCATCAATATTTACTGTATTTATGATACTGTCATTTTCTGTAAGTATTATGGGAATTGAGGTGTTATTACTAAAAATCTGAAGAGGAAGCTCTACATCAGTATTTTCATCTGCATTGATAAGTGTTTTTTGTGCTTTTGCCCAAAGATTCATTTTTAAGCGTTCTTCATTTTTGAAGATTTGAAAAAAAGTGTAAGTGTTCCAAAGAATTAATGAAATTATTAAAAAAGAAGCAAAAATAATAATCCAACGAGTTGTATTTTTTCTTTCTGAAAAGTGCATAAATTAAAATTTGAGGTATAAATATAACGAAATATAAGCACTATTATTTTAGTTTTTTACAAAGAATTGTTTTGGTGAAAAGTATTGAATTTATTTAGTCTTAAATCGTAAAACGTCCTTTTTAAATTTAAACCATTTACTTACTTTTGTTAGTTAAGAAACGTATTTACGTACAAAGAAGAAAAGCATGATTAGTATTGATCCTAAAAATATTGAAACAGCAAAATTGCAAGGCTATTTACAAAGTTCAGTAGGACCAAGACCTATCGCTTTTGCAAGTACTATTGGTGTTAATGGAATTCCTAATCTATCACCTTTTAGTTTCTTTAATGTGTTCAGTGCCAATCCTCCAATTCTTGTTTTTTCACCAGCAAGGCGTGTTCGTGATAATTCGATTAAGCATACTTTAATCAATGCCGAAGCAACTCGGGAAGTAGTCATTAATGTGGTGAATTATGATATGGTTCAACAAACATCTCTGGCAAGTACTGAGTATGCTGATGGAGTAAATGAGTTTATAAAATCAGGTTTGACGCCGATTCCTTCAGAAGTTGTAAAGCCTTTCAGGGTTAAAGAATCGCCAGTTCAATTTGAATGCAAAGTCACTCAGATTATTCCTTTGGGAAGTGAAGGAGGCGCAGGAAATTTGATTCTTTGTGAAGTGTTGCGAATTCATATTGACGAATCTATTTTGGATGAAAACGGAGCAATTGATCAATATAAAATAGATTTGGTTTCAAGATTAGGGGGTAACTGGTATTCCCGATCAAACCAAGGACTTTTTGAAGTGCCTAAACCATTGTCAACACTAGGAATAGGAGTGGATGCAATCCCTAATTTTATAAAGGAAAGCACTGTTTTTAATGGAAATGATTTAGGAATGTTAGGTAATATTGAAGCCTTGCCTACGAGGGAAGAAGTTAGTATATTTGTAAAACAGAATTTTGCTGTAAAAGGCGTTTTAAGCTCTGATGATGTCGTAAAAGTGCATTTAGAAGCTAAAAAATATTTAGATAGTAATGATGTGTTTTCAGCATGGAAAGTACTTTTGGCTGAAAGAATAAAATAAAGCAAAACAATTAAAACATAGAAGATGGAAGTTACAGGAAAAATTAAAATGATCGATCAAACTAAAGAAGTTGGATCTGGAGGTTTCAAAAAAAGAGACGTAGTTGTTACAACTGATGAGCAATATCCACAACACATTCTAGTTCAGTTTGTTCAGGATAAATGTGACTTGTTGAATAACTACCAAGTTGGTGAAGCTGTAAAAATTGATATTAATTTAAGAGGTAGAGAATGGACAAATCCTCAGGGAGAAACCGTTTATTTCAATACTATTCAAGGATGGAGAATAGGAAAAGTTCAAGCTGACACCCCTGCTGCGCAGATGCCTCCAATGCCAGCTGCTGAAGCATTTGCACCAGCAACAAACTTAAACGAAGAAGAAGCAGACGATTTGCCATTTTAATCATTTGATTTTCTATTGATGTAGTAATCAAACCCGACAGCTATCTTTTAACTGTTGGGTTTTATTTTTTAATAAAGAATGTATTATTTATCAGCTCCTTTATTTTTTCCGCCAGTTTCCGAAGCAAATCCCCGCGGTATTCTCGCTGTTGGAGGAGATTTATCACCAGGACGTTTGCAACTTGCATACAAAAGTGGCATTTTTCCATGGTTTGAAGATGGAGAGCCTATTACATGGTGGTCACCTAATCCCAGAATGGTTTTGTTTCTGGATGAATTGATTATCACTAAGAGTATGCGCAACATTCTCAATAGAAATATTTTCAAAGTTACCTTTAATCTGAATTTTAGGGATGTAATCTCTAATTGTCAAAACATAAAACGAGAGGGTCAAAACAGGACTTGGATTACTAATGATATGATTGAAGCCTATTGTAAATTACACGAATTGGGAATTGCAAAATCCGTCGAAGTTTGGCAAAACGACGAATTGGTTGGTGGTTTGTATGGCGTTGATTTAGGTCATATTTTCTGTGGGGAAAGTATGTTTTCTACAGTTTCTAATGCTTCAAAAGTAGCATTTATTACTTTGGTAAAACAATTGAAAACAGCCAATTATAAATTGCTAGATTGTCAGGTTTATAATCCTCATCTCGAAAGTTTGGGCTGTAGAGAAATTGACAGAGAAGAATTCATGAGTATTTTGAA
The DNA here is from genome assembly GCA_046050185.1 of Bacteroidota bacterium. Lineage (GTDB taxonomy): Bacteria > Bacteroidota > Bacteroidia > Flavobacteriales > Flavobacteriaceae > Flavobacterium. The sequence goes on along the minus strand of JBJOQF010000024.1, from coordinate 1,108 downwards.
TGTTTCTAAAAAATAAGTTTCATTATCTTTCTTTGATTCTTGAATTTGAAAAATAAATATTTTTATAGGCAACTAAATTTTAATATGTAATGGACAATATTCTTTTTATTAGCGAAATCTACATCTATCCCATTAAAAGTTTAGGAGGGATTAATTGTCAAAGTGCCCGAGCTGAGGAAATGGGTTTTGAAAATGACAGACGATGGATGTTGATTGATGAAAACAATCAATTTATAAGTCAAAGAGAGCATCCTATTCTCAGTCAATTTCAACCTCAAATTTCTGAGGGTAAAATTGAGATAACGTATCAAGGTGAAAAACATACTTTTTTTATAAGTGAAAGTATAAATAGTCCAATTTCAGTGCCTGTTTGGGATGATCAAAGCGAAGTTTTCGAAGTTAATAAAACGACTTCCGATTGGTTTAGTGAATGTCTTGGTTTTACCTGTAAATTAGTAAAAATCATTGAAATTGGTGATAGAAAACATAAAAGCAAGGCATTGAATGTTACTTTCAATGTTAGCCTAGCCGATGGTTATCCCTATTTATTAGTAGGTAGCGAGAGTTTAGATTATCTAAATCAAAAATTAGAAGAAAAAATTACTGTCGCTAGATTTAGACCTAATATTGTTATTAATAGTACCCTTGCCCATGAAGAGGATCACTTTGGGATTATAAAAATTGGGAATGTTACGTTCCAAAATGTAAAACCTTGCGGCAGATGCATAATGGTCAATAATGATCCATTGAAAAGTATTGTGCTAAAAGAACCGCTTAAGACATTAAGTACTTACAGAAAAGTAGATAATAATGTTCTTTTTGGTGTCAATTTAGTATGTGTTAAAAAAGGGATTGTTAGTGTAGGAGATGTTTTGAGTATTTAGAATTTAAGTTTATTGAAACTCCAATCCAAACTGTCAAATAGTTTTTTTGCATATTTTTTGAATAGTGTCAATATTTCTAAAAAGCTGAATGCTGCGAATTAAATCTGATTATTTAGATTTTTTCCAACAATCTTCTACGTGATCGTTGACCATTCCTGTGGCTTGCATGTGCGCATAAATTACGGTAGAACCTACAAATTTGAACCCGCGTTTTTTCAAATCTT
>JBJOQF010000023.1:0-15597 GCA_046050185.1 Bacteroidota bacterium | reverse complement strand
CAAAAAGGGAGGACTGATTTAATCTCAATCTAGGAAAGTGAATCTTCATACCCACTAAATACTACAATAACAAATTCGTGTTTAGTTTGAACACAATCTTCTTTTTGCTAATTTCTCGATGTAAACCTTTATTTTTTTGTTTAAAACAACGGTGAAATGTATCTAAAACTTACAATTAAACCAAAATATGGGATTTTTATGTTGAATGTAAACTATTAAAAATGAATATTTTAAAATTTATAAAATACACGAAAGTATAGTTTCGTATGTTTTTTTGAAAACGATTAATGACGAATCTGATATTTGTTACACAGAATTAAACCAGCTTTTTAATAGCCAAAAATATTGTTAATAAAAATCTATTTACTGCATTTAGACCGCAGTGTCTTGTGTTAAAATTGTAACCAAAGTTAGACATACATATAATCATACGTTTGCATAATCTGTTATTAGCCAAAAGCACAAGGAACCCAAAAAGCTAGCTATTAAGCTGTGGATTTTTATACGAAGTGTATACAATTATATTGGCTATATGAAAAAGTTACTGATTTAAATAATAAAACATTATAATTACATCCCAATGATTATGACTAATAAAGTTTTAGTGGCAGATTATTTTGACTGTATCAGTTTATCTGTGAAACAAATATTAGAAAAAAGTGATATTTTCGAAACTAATGACGCTAAATATTGTGATGAAGCTTATTTAAAAATTAAAAAGGCTATTTCTGACAATATTCCATATAATTTATTGATTTGCGATTTAAATTTCAAAACAGATCACAGAAATACTAATCTGAATTCAGGAGAAGAATTGATATCGGCAATAAAAAAATTACAACCCGATATTAAAATAATTGTATTCTCTGATGAAGTGAAATCCTTTAGAATAAAATCACTTTTTAAAGATTATAATATTAATTCTTTTGTTTATAAAGGACGAAACAGTGTTATAGAACTCGATAAAGCGATTCAAGCTATTTTTGTCGAGGAAATTAAAAAACCATCTTTAGAAATTGAAGCGCTAAGTCATAAGTCGCTCGTTAATATTAGAGAACGTGATATTTCACTTATAAAATTAATATCTAACGGTTACACATTAAGGGAGATTTCTAAAGATTTTAAAAAATTAGGAATAAATCCCAACAGTGAAAGTAGTATCGAAAAATGGATAAATAAACTTAGAATTCATCTTAATGCAAAGAATAAAGTACATCTCATTGCTATTACCAAAGATTTGGGGCTGATATAAAATTTTTTTGACTCTTTAACATTTGATATAAATAATTATTTCAAATCAAAAAAATAGAATTTCATTGCCCGTTATAAGACTTTACTTCAATAAATACCTTAATTTAGTAACCTGTTAATTTATATTAAATCAATATTTTTGGTTATCAAACAGTTATATCTTTTTTTAAATAATTTCATGCTGAGATTTCTATTCTTTTTTATTCTTTTGCTGTTTTTTAATAAAAATCAAGCCCAAGACATTCGATTTGATGAAAATTGTGTTTTATTTCAAGATGCAAAAACCAGTTTACCCGTTTTGATTCTTGAAGATTCTATCTTATACAAAGGAAATCCTTTAACAAAAACAAAATACAATCACACCCCCTATCCTGATGAGTTATTGCGTTATATTAGCTATTCTATAAAAGGAAAAACCTTTCTGGTCCAGGGGGGCTCTGGCCCTGTTTTGGAATATCGTAACGATTCTATCGTTGCTTGTAACAAAACACCAATATTTCAAAATCAGATTGGTTCAGCCAAATTTGTTTACAAGAACGAGCTTCATTTTTTTGGTGGCTACGGGCTTTTTACCTATAAAAATATTGTAACTAAATATGATGCGACAAACAAGGATTGGATTCAAGTACAAACCTTTGGCGATGAAATTCCAAGTCCTCGGAGTGCATTCTATAGCTGTCTTGTAAATGAAAATTTATATGTTTTTGGCGGAATTGAAGATGACCCTGCTAATTTTCCAAATTTTAAAAAGTGTGACAATACCATTTGGAGATTACACTTACCAACAATGCATTGGGATAAAATGGGAAAGTTCAATTCGAGTTTGTTAGGTACAAACACATTTTCGACTTTTCCTGCAAATGACAAACTTTATTTAATCTCAATTAGCGCTTATGGAACTGCTTATGAAGTTGATATTGTGAAAAATACAATAAAAAAATTCGCTCCAAAAACACTCATCAAACCCACTCAAATCTACTTTGACAACACTAAAAAAGAATTGGTTTGTGTAACGTGGATTTCAAATGGCAAATACAAACTGTTTCAAGCAAACCTAAAGACCTTTTTAGGGAAACCAATTGAAGAAAGTGAATTTATAATGCCTTTTTATGAGGAACTTACAACCACATCCTTTGGTTTTGGAATTGGAATTTTATTTATTGTTCTTGGAATCACAATCTTTCTTAAAAAACATAAGACAAATAGATTATTGCCTTTTAATGGAATCGTCTTCAAAAAAGAAACGGGTAATTGTTATTATAAAAACAAACTGATAGACAATCTTGAAGAGCCTGAGCTTCGTATCTTGCTCTATCTAATAGAAAATGCAATGCGATTTGTTCCCCTTAATGAACTCAATCATTTATTTGATAATGCAAACAATGCTGATAATTTTTCATCAATCGTAAAACGAAGAGAATTAACTTTGGCAGGATTACTGCAAAAATTAAGTAATCTGACAAATATCCCAGAAAAAGAATTGCTTATGAATCGCAAAAATCCAGATGACAAAAGGATTAAAGAAATTAGAATTTCCCCGTCATTTTTAAAGATAAAATAAAAATAGCAACTTTTTCCAATTGTCTAGTCCTGAAATAGCGATACACAAAAAAGTATCCTATGGAATCATTACAAGAAATACGGTATATTAAGCGTATTCATTTTAGAATATATTTAGTCTTTGGTTATGGTTTCAACATGAATTTAAAGAACTATTACCAGATAATATTGGTCCTTATCGTAGGTAAAAAATACGGGTAAAATTTAAAAAAAACCGTAAATCCTTTTAATTAAGAATTTACGGTTTTTTAGTTTTTGTGCTATTATCTTCTAAACAACGAATCTAATATTCTAGTTTCCCCACATGTCGCATAATGCGAACAATTTTAGATTTTCTATTATTGATATAAGACGACGAACTTGTCGCTGAATATTTTCTTGGATTTGGTAATATTGCTGCAATTCCTGCAGCTTGTTTCGGAGTAAGATTTGCAGCATCTTTTCGGTACCAATGCTCCGCAGCAGCCTGTGCTCCATAAACCCCATCGCCCATTTCTATACTATTCAAATACACTTCCATAATGCGTTTTTTACCCCAGATGGTTTCTATCAAAACGGTAAAATAAGCTTCAAGTCCTTTCCTTAAATAACTACGCCCTTGCCAAAGAAATACATTCTTGGCAGTTTGTTGTGATATCGTACTTCCGCCTTTTATTTTACGGCCTCTTGCATTGCTTTTATAGGCTTTTTGCATCGCAGTAAAATCAAAACCACTGTGTTTCAAGAAAGTTCCATCCTCACTGGCAATTACTGCTTTTTGCAAATTGACAGATATATTTTCAAGAGGTTCCCAATCATGACTGAAATAAATTTCTTTTCCGGCTACTTTATTTTCAATCACCCGAATTACCATTAAAGGAGTAAACGGAACCGGAACAAATTTAAAAAGTACCACAAAAAATAAAGAAAGCCCAATGAACCACAAAAAAACTTTAAATAGAAAATGTTTTACTTTATTCATAAACGATGTTGTTTCTTTTTTAGCAGGTTGTTTTGATTTTTTTGGTGTTATTTTCGTTGCCATTATACTAAATCTGCTAATTCTGTTCCTATTAAACTTCCTATTGCCACTCCCATTCCGCCTAATCGTACACCACAATATACATTTTCTGATAGTTGTGAAACGATAGGATTTTTACTGTTACCAATACCCATAATACCACTCCAACGGTGCGCAATTTCAAAATCCTGATTCGGTAAAATTACTTCTTTTAATAATTGTTCCAATTTTTTTTGTACAATTTCTGTTTGCCCAAATTCTGTTGTTGTTTCCGCCTGAAAATCAAGGTTTCTCCCGCCTCCTAACAATATTCTGTCTCCAATATTCCTAAAATAATAATACCCTCTATCCAAGTGGAACGTTCCTTTTATATCTAAATTTTTAATTGGCTCTGTAATTAAAACTTGTGCTCTTGCAGGCTTAACGGCTCCATTGGTCAGCGCATTTGCAAAACCATTCGTAGCAAACAACAATTTTTTAGTAGTGAAACTAAAATCGCCAAGCGCCACTTCAACACCATTTCCTTTATCTAAATACGACGTGACCGTTTGTTGATTCAGAATCAAAATATTTTCAGTAATAGCCTGTTTCAGTAACCCCTGCATCATATTTCCAGTATCAATCTGAGCTTCAAAAGGATTAAAAATCAAATATTCCTGAATCCCGTCAAACCCGAAACGATCTACTTCTTTGGCAAAAACATCAGTTTTAAAAATCGGCCTTAAAATTTCATTGATAAACGGTAATTTTCCAGCACATTCGCTATAACTGTTTTCGTCAGTATTCAAAAACAACTCATAACCACCATAAGGCTTGAAATCAATTGTGTCGTCACCAAGCCTTTTTCGTAACAATTGTAAGCCTTTCATTCGTTTTTGAACAAGATTGACAACTTCTTCTTCTGAATGGGTTTTTAAATCGTCTATAATTTCCGAAAGACTTCCAAAACAGGCAAAACCGGCATTTTTAGTACTGGCTCCATGTGGTAACATCCCTTTTTCCAAAACTAGAATTTTACTTTCAGGGAATTTTTCGCGCAAGCGTAATGCAGCATGCAAGCCCACAATACCGCTCCCAACAATCGCAAAATCTACGTTTGTAAACCAGTTTTTTAATTCCCAATAGCTCAAATCCATGTCCAAATATTTTTATAAAAATAATAATTTTTAGGTTTTATCCTGAATTTATTTTAGGAGCTAATCCCGCTATCCGTTGTAATCTTTTATTTTTTTAAAGAAAAAAAATAAAAGGATTTCCACTATTATCGGGGCTAAAAAGCAATCATTAAAACGACGACCATCAACTTAAATTAGCTATTTTTATAACTAAGAAAAAAATTTATTTTAATTCGTTTATATGCTATGGCACAAGATGTAATGACACCCGAATTGCTTTGGAAATTAGGCAGGATAACTCCTTTGGGTATTTCCAAAGACGAAAAAAATGTAGTCTATAAAGTAGAAACTCCTTCTGTCACAGAAAATAAATTGGACACAACATTTTACACCTTACCCATAATTGGTGGAAATCCTATTGAAATAAAAGAGACGAAAACCGTATTAAAAGACAAAAATATTTCTCCAGACGGAAAGTATATTGTTTATAATGAAGAAGTAAAAATCGATACGGTTCTGGGAAAAGATTTTTATCCGGAACTGGAAAAATCCGAAGTTCAAATCTACAATAGTTTGGATTATCGTCATTGGGACACTTGGAACGAAGGCAAATTTAATCATGTTTTTTACAAAGAAAACAAAGAAGGCGCAATTGGAATTGACATTTTAAAAGCCGAGAATTTCAACAGCCCTCAAAGACCTTTTGGTGATGACGAAGATTATATCTGGTCGCCAGACAGCAAAAGCATTTTATATGTTTGCAAGAAAAAAGCAGGTACAGAATACGCTACTTCTACCAATACTAACATTTTCGAATACAATCTGGAAACTGCAAAAACTAGTAATAGAACCAAAGAAAATTTAGGTTATGATACTGCACCGCAATTTTCTCCTACAGGAAATTTGACATGGTTACAAATGAAACGTGACGGTTACGAGGCTGATAAAAATGATATAATCGTTAGTTTCGAAGGAAAAAACATTAACATGACAGCCAATTGGGATGGTACAGTAAATCATTTTATTTGGAGTAATGATGGACAAAGAATCTATTTTATCGCGCCAATTGACGGAACAAAACAATTATTTGAAGTTAATTTTCCAGGGCTGACGAATCCCGAAGTTTCGGGAGCAATCAATGTTACCCAAATCACAAATGGAGATTTTGATATCAATGATTTAATTGGTTTTTCAGGCGATGAGATCATCGTAACGAGAACTGACATGAACCATGCAACAGAAATTTTCTCTTTTAATTTAAATAAAAACAGTTGGAGACAACTGTCAAATGTAAATACAGCAATCTATAACTCATTAGCATTAAGCAAAACCGAAAGAAGATATGTGACCACAACCGATGGAAAAAAAATGTTAGTTTGGGTAATGCTTCCTCCTAATTTTGATGCGACAAAAAAATATCCAACCCTTTTGTATTGTCAAGGAGGGCCACAAGCTCCACTAACGCAGTTTTATTCTTACCGATGGAATTTACAGTTGATGGCCGCTAATGGTTATATTGTTGTAGCTCCAAACCGTCGCGGAATGCAAGGTCATGGTGTAGAATGGAATGAACAAATCAGCAAAGACTGGGGAGGGCAAGTAATGGACGATTACCTTTCGGCTATTGACGATATAATTAAAGAAGAATATGTTGATACAGCACGTTTGGGATGCGTGGGTGCCAGTTATGGTGGTTATTCTGTATTTTACTTAGCGGGAATTCACCACAACCGTTTTAAAACATTTATTGCTCATGATGGCGTTTTTAATACCCAAAGCATGTTTGGAACCACTGAGGAAGTTTTCTTTTGTAACTGGGATTTTGGCGCTCCCTATTGGGAAAAGGACAATGTTGTAGCACAAAAAGCCTATACCACTTTCAATCCTATTAATCTTATGGGTAATTGGAATACACCCATATTAATTATTCAAGGCGGTAAAGATTTTCGTGTACCAATTGGCCAAGGACAGGAAGCTTTTCAAGCGGCCCAATTGCGAGGGATAAAAAGTAGATTCTTGTATTTCCCAGAAGAAAATCATTGGGTGCTGAAACCTCAAAATGCTCAGATTTGGCAAAGGGAATTTTTCAAATGGCTGAAAGAAACCCTTTAATCTATTACATTTATAAAACAAAACCTCACTTTGCAATGAGGTTTTTCATATTTATAATTGAATGTTTACTATTCTGGGTCGTTCATTTTGAACGTATCCATAAAAGCAGTTGTATAATCTCCTGCAATGTATTTTGGGTCATCCATTAATTGTCTGTGAAAAGGAATTGTTGTTTTCACGCCTTCAATCACAAATTCATCTAATGCTCTTCTCATTTTACTAATTGCTTCTTCACGAGTTTGCGCAGTTGTAATTAACTTAGCAATCATTGAATCATAATTTGGCGGAATAGTATATCCTGAATAAACATGAGTATCTAAACGTACACCGTGTCCTCCTGGCATATGAAGTGTTGTGATTTTTCCTGGAGATGGACGGAAATCATTATAAGGATCTTCCGCATTTATTCTACACTCGATAGCGTGTAACTGTGGCAAATAATTTTTACCTGAAATAGGTATTCCTGCAGCAACCATAATTTGCTCACGAATTAAGTCATAATCAATAACTTGTTCTGTAATTGGGTGCTCTACTTGAATACGGGTATTCATTTCCATAAAGTAGAAATTACGGTGTTTATCAACCAAAAATTCTACAGTCCCAGCACCTTCATATTTAATGTACTCTGCTGCTTTTACTGCTGCTTCTCCCATTTTAGCACGAAGTTCATCCGTCATAAATGGAGATGGAGTTTCTTCAGTCAATTTTTGATGGCGTCTTTGAACAGAACAGTCTCTTTCAGAAAGATGGCAGGCTTTTCCATAAGAATCCCCTACAACTTGAATTTCAATATGACGAGGCTCTTCGATTAATTTCTCCAGATACATTCCATCATTTCCAAAAGCTGCGGCTGATTCCTGACGGGCACCTTCCCAAGCTTTCAATAATTCATCTTCTTTCCAAACAGCTCGCATTCCTTTTCCACCACCACCAGCAGTTGCTTTAAGCATTACCGGATAACCAAAATCTCTCGATAATTGCAAGGCTTGCTCATACGATTCCAAAATTCCAACTGAACCTGGAACGCAAGGAACACCAGCTTCAATCATTGTCGCTTTTGCGGAAGCTTTATCACCCATTCTATCAATCATTTCAGGAGATGCTCCAATGAATTTGATACCATGTTCTTGACAAATTTTAGAAAATTTTGAATTTTCAGAAAGGAATCCATACCCTGGATGTATTGCATCTGCGTTAGTAATTTCGGCAGCGGCAATAATATTTGACATTTTCAAATAGGATAAGTTACTTGGAGGTGGCCCTATACAAACCGCTTCGTCAGCAAACTTTACATGTAGACTTTCAGCATCGGCAGTAGAATAAACAGCTACTGTTTTTATACCCATTTCCTTACATGTTCTAATTACGCGAAGCGCAATTTCTCCCCTATTTGCAATTAATATTTTTTTAAACATCTTCTTGAAATTATAAATTATAAATTATAAATTTTAAATTATTTGAATGATCGAAAAACAATTTCTCATTCAAAATTCATCATTCAAAATTTCTTATGATGGATCTACTAAGAATAATGGTTGATCAAATTCTACAGGAGACATATCATCAATCAATATTTTTACAATTTTACCAGATACTTCAGATTCAATTTCATTAAATAATTTCATTGCTTCAATAACACAAAGCACATCTCCTTTAGCAATTGTTTTACCTACTTCAACAAACATAGGTTTATCCGGTGATGGTTTTCTATAGAAAGTTCCAATAATTGGAGATTTTATTGTAATATAATGAGAATTCTCTACTGCTGGAGCTTCAACAACAGGAACTGCTACAGGAGCAATTTGCTGTGGAGCTGCTGCTTGTGGAAGTGCGCTTTGAGCTGGCATCTGTTGAACATACGTAGTCTCAGTTACATTCCCTTCTAAAGTTGTTCTAATGGTGATTTTAACATCATCCATCTCTAATTTAACTTCTGCAACACCTGAATTTGCTACAAATTTGATTAGATTTTGAATTTCTTTTAAATCCATAATTATTTATTTTTAGTTTAAATTTATTTTTTATCGTATGCCCATTTTAGGTAAATAGAACCCCAAGTAAATCCTCCTCCAAAAGCTGCAAAAATAATTGTGTCTCCTTTTTTAAATAAGGATTCAAAATCATTAAGTACTAGTGGCAAAGTTGCAGATGTGGTATTTCCGTATTTTTCTATATTCATTAAAACTTTTGAGTCTTCTAAATTCATTCGGCTCGCGGTAGCATCAATGATTCGTTTATTCGCTTGATGTGGAACCAACCAATCTACATCGTCATTGGTCAAATTATTTCTTTTCAAAATTTGTTCACTTGCATCAGCCATATTTGTAACTGCATATTTAAAAACAGTTTTACCATCTTGGATAATATTGTGTCGATTATCTCTTACCGTTTCTAAAGTAGTAGGCACTAACGAACCTCCGGCAGGAATTTTTAAGAAATCGCGGCCTACACCGTCACTTCGTAAATATTCATCTTGTAACCCAAGACCTTCGTAATTAGGTTCGAATAAAACTGCTCCGGCACCATCCCCAAAAATAATACAAGTTGATCTATCGGTATAATCAACTATAGAAGACATTTTATCAGCCCCAATCAAAAGTACTTTTTTATAACGGCCTGATTGTATGTAAGCTGCCGCTGTTGACATTCCATATAAAAAACTGGAACATGCCGCTTGTAAATCGTATGCAAAAGCATTTATAGCTCCTATTTCGGTAGCTACATAAACTCCTGTTGATGCTACAGGCATATCTGGGGTAGCAGTTGCCATTATTAGCAAATCTATTTCTAGAGGGTCAATATTTGCTTTAGCTAACAAATCTTTTGCTGCCATAATGGATAAATAAGAAGTTCCTTTATCTTCATCTTTAAGAATTCTTCTTTCTTTTATTCCTGTACGAGAGGTAATCCACTCGTCATTTGTGTCAACCATTGTTTCCAGCACTTTATTTGAAAGTACAAAGTCTGGCACATAGGCTCCAACTGCGGTAATTGCGGCTGTAATTGTATTCATTGTATTCGATTATTTCTTGTCAAATGTCTCCATTTGAAAAATTTTTAAAAGACTTGAAAATTACAAAAAAAATTACAAATCATATTGATTTAGAACTTCTTATTTAATGAAAATTATAAACAACAAAAAAACTCTCACGATGTGAGAGTTCGAATATCATTTACATAAATGTATTAAGCAACAGCTACAGATTTATCTATAACAACTTGCCCTCTGTAATACATTTTTCCTTCATGCCAGTAGGCTCTGTGGTATAAATGTGCTTCACCTGTGATTGGGCAAGTAGCGATTTGTGCTACAGTAGCTTTATAATGTGTTCTTCTTTTATCTCTTCTTGTTTTGGAGATTTTTCTCTTAGGATGCGCCATTTTACTATATTATTTATCCGTTAATAGTTGCTTTAATTTGTCCCAACGCGGGTCAATATTTTCTTCTTTTTGTTCTTGTTTATGCTCTTTTTTTTGTTCTTTTATCGTCAGTTCTTTCAGTTTTATCAAGGCTTCCGTTTTTAAACTTCCATCTTTTATTCCTGGATGAACTCGTCTTAGAGGCACTGACAATACTATCATTTCATAGATATATTGTGCAATATCTATTTCAAATTCTCCGTGTGGCAAAATCAACAATTCTTCATTGTCATTATTATACATTTCACCAAAACGAACAATTAATTTCATTTTACCTTTAACAGGCAAATCAAAATCCTCACTGGTAAGATCACAAGGAACATTTACAGTTCCTTTATGCTTAAAACTTAATTCCAGCATAGTGCTTTTTTTCTCTAAAACTACATTTACTTTGATGTCTGAATTTTGAAATTCGTTATAATCAAAGATTTCAAAGAACGCATTACTTATTTGATATTCAAATTGATGTTTCCCTAGCTTTAATCCTACGAAAGGAATTAAAAATTCTTTTGTCTTGTTCATTTCAACAACAATTTACCCTAAACTTCGGGAGTGCAAAGATATAAAATTATTACAAATCTAATAATGTTATTCACCTTTTTTTGTTCACAACTGTTTTTCTTTTGTTTTCAACGGTTTTTGACTAATTTCGTGATATTGATTTCTAGAATGAAAGATATCTATCGCAAGATAAACCGCTTCTTTAAATGAGTTATAATCCGCAACACCTTTTCCAGCAATATCATAAGCAGTACCATGATCCGGTGAAGTTCTAATTTTACTTAAACCTGCCGTATAATTCACTCCTTTCCCAAAAGACAATGTTTTAAAAGGAATTAACCCCTGGTCGTGATACGTTGCAATAATAGCATCATATTTCTCATATTGATTGCTTCCAAAAAAACCATCCGCCGCAAAAGGACCAAAAACTAACGTCCCTTTATCAAATATTTTTTTTAAAGTTGGTTTAATTATTAAATCATCCTCAGTACCTATAACGCCTCCATCACCACAATGAGGATTCAATCCTAAAACAGCAATTCTAGGCTTGTTAATACTAAAATCCTGAATTAATGATTGTTTTACAGTTTCTATTTTTTGCTTAATCAATTCTTCTGTCAAATGTGATGCAACTTCATTTAAAGGAATATGATCTGTCAACAGACCAACCCTTAAATTATCCTGAACCATCAACATTAATGCATTACCCTCCAACTCTTGATTTAAATAATCTGTATGACCCGGAAACTTAAACGCTTCTGACTGTATATTATATTTATTAATTGGAGCAGTTACCAATACATCGATCAACCCTTCTTTTAGAGCTTTGGTTGCAGCAACAAAAGATTTTATAGCATACTCTCCTACTTTCTCATCATTTGTCCCAAGATTTAAATCAACACCTTCCCTCCAAAGATTCAAAACATTAATTTTACCTAAAACAATTTGGTCTAGCCTGTCAATCCCATGAAGTGTTGAAGTAGATTCAAAACTCTTTTTTACAAATGACATTATTTTGACATTGGCAAAAATAACGGGCGTACAAAGTTCCAGCATGCGTGAATCCTCGAATGTTTTCAATACCACTTCGCTTCCAATACCGTTTAAATCTCCTATAGAAATTCCTACGATTATATTTTCTGCTTTTTTCATCATGACCTCACGTTATTTATTGCTAATTTTGAAGTGCAAATTTAGTAAAATAAAATAAGAAATGTTTACAGGAATCATAGAAACACTTGGCATAATCCAAGAAATAAAAAAAGAGAAAGACAACATTCATATTACAATGAATACTACAATTACCGGCGAATTACAAATAGACCAAAGCGTCGCTCACAATGGAATTTGTTTGACTGTAGTTGCCATAAATGATACTTTTTATACGGTAACAGCCATTGATGAAACCATAAAAAAAACAAACTTAGGTTCTTGGCAAGAAGGCGACAGCGTAAATATTGAAAGAGCGATGAAACTGGGAGACAGACTCGACGGCCATATCGTACAGGGCCATGTAGATCAAACAGGAACTTGCATCGCTGCCGAAGAAACCAACGGGAGCTGGCTTTATACATTTGAATATGACGAAACACAAAACAACATTACCATTGAAAAAGGGTCCATTACCGTAAACGGAGTAAGCTTAACAGTGGTAAACTCGAAGAAAAATCAATTTAGTGTGGCAATTATTCCTTATACATACGAACACACCAATTTTAATTCGTTTAAAGTAGGTACAAAAATCAATCTTGAGTTTGATGTAATTGGCAAATACGTTGCCAGACTATACACCAACAAATAAAACAACAAAACTTGTCCCGTCCTAAAAAACAAAAACTCCAAATTTAAATTGGAGTTTTTGTTTTTAATTTAAAATTATAAATGATATAAATCCCAAATAACACTGCAATTATCATTAAAATAAAAATATTTTCATCAATAGGCACCATACCAACTGGAGGAGGAGGCAGATCAGCAGATTTAGCTGTAGGCGCAGGCGGCCCTGCACTAGGACCCTTACCGGCAAAAACATCCATAATCCCAAAAAGGAGAGTGAATATAAAATAAAATTTGTTTAACACCGTCTTCATAATTTTAAAAAATAAAAAGATAAATTACCCTAATAAGAATATTTCCCTCCTGATATTTATTCTTTTACAAAAGAAAAACATCGTTTTAACAAAAACAACAATCATCGCTATAAAGCATTGTTTTTTTATATTAAAATTACTTTTATAAAAAAAGCCTTTCAAAATTTCGAAAGGCTTTTTTTGTGGTCCCACCTGGGCTCGAACCAGGGACCACCTGATTATGAGTCAGGTGCTCTAACCAACTGAGCTATAGGACCGGTTAAGAGTTTGCAATATTACCACTATTTTTCATTCGCTCCAAATATTTTTGCCTTAGATTTTAAGATAGTTTCATTATTAAGGTCTTTCAAATTGAAACCAATTGAATATTAGAATCCTACCATTTTAATTCAAAAAAAATTATCTTATTTCCTGACATAATTCAATCAAAACACCGTTAGTGCTTTTTGGGTGCAAGAAAGCAACTAACTTGTTATCTGCGCCTTTCTTTGGGATTTCATTCAAGACAATAAATCCTTCACCTTTTAAACGTGCAATTTCCAGCACAATATCCTCTACATCAAATGCAATATGATGTATCCCTTCTCCCTTATTAGCGATAAATTTTGCAATAGGACTATCCGGATTAGTAGCAGCCAAAAGTTCTATTTTATTAGGACCAATATTAAAGAAAGAAGTTGTTACTCCTTCGCTTTCCACTTCTTCAAATTTATATGCTGGAACACCAAATAACTTTTCGAAAATTAGATTCGAAGTTTCTAAATCATTAACTGCAATCCCAATATGTTCTATTTTTCTCATTATTCAGCTATTCAACTAAAAATTAATTTATAAAATTTAAAGGCAGAAAAATTCTATCTTTTTAAAATTCACCAACCTTAAATCCATGTAAATTTAAACATTAAAAATCATAAAAAAACAAGAAGAATTATAAAAACAAGCCTAGTTAAATCCCTCATAATAATTCGATAAAAATTTCGATTACATTAATTATAATTGTTATTTTGTAAACTCTAATTTTGATTTGATATGTTGAAAAACAATTTAAAATATATTTCTATATTTCTGCTTTTACTTATGATTGGTTGTGCAAAAAGAGGAAGCATTACCGGAGGCCTGAAAGACACTATTGCACCCGTTTTAAAAATGAGTTTTCCAAAAAATTTCAATACCAACTTCAAAGGAAACGAAATTAAATTAGTCTTTGACGAAAACATCAAATTAAAGGATCTAAACAAACAATTAGTTATTTCACCCCCGATGAAACAGGAACCTTTGATTTTACCAACAACCGCCACTAAATTTATTACAATCAAAATAAAAGACACACTACAACCCAATACAACTTATAACTTCAACTTTGGTCAGAGTATAGAAGATAATAACGAAGGAAATCCATTCAACCAATTCAAATATGTATTTTCAACTGGGGACCATATCGATTCTTTATCCCTTGGCGGAACTATAAAAGATGCCCATGAAAAAGAAGCAGAATCATTCGTTTCAGTAATGCTGTATGAGGTGAATGATACTTATAAGGATTCAATCGTGTATAATAAAAGTCCAAGATACATAACAAACACATTAGATAGTCTGAAAACATTTCGTTTAGAGAACCTTAAAGCGGGAAAATACCTTCTTGTGGCAATGAAAGACTACAACAACAATAATAAATTCAATTCAAAAAAAGATAAAATCGGATTTAGCAAACAATTTATTACTATTCCAAATGACACACTTTACGAGTTAGCATTATTCAGAGAAGTTTCTGCATTCAAGGCTTACAAACCAAGCCAGGCGTCCGGAAATCGATTACTAATGGGATACGAAGGAAAAGTAGATCAAGTTCATTCCAGACCAAAAATAACCTTGAAAAAAAACAATGAAATCATCCCTACCATTGTTACTCAATTACCAAAAAAAGATTCTCTCCAAATATGGTACAAACCCATAAAAGCTGATTCTCTAGATTTGGCTGTAGCCAATGACAAATACAACGAAAATTTCTCCTTTAAAATTAAAGATCAGAAAAAAGACACTCTAAACATTACTGCTATACAAAACATTGGATTAAATTCTAAAGAAAGATTCACTCTAGAAACTACTACACCATTAGTACATTTTGATAATTCAAAAATCAAATTAGTTAACAAAGGAGATATCTCTGTTCCTTTTACAACAGAATATGACGAATTTAACCAGAAATTATATTTCGATTTTAAGAAAGAACCCTCAGAAAAGTACACCTTTTCTATTCTTCCTGGCGCGTTGACT
This sequence comes from Bacteroidota bacterium, assembly GCA_046050185.1. Lineage (GTDB taxonomy): Bacteria > Bacteroidota > Bacteroidia > Flavobacteriales > Flavobacteriaceae > Flavobacterium. The sequence goes on along the minus strand of JBJOQF010000023.1, from coordinate 274 downwards.
GATTTTTTTGAAAAAACAAATGATTCACTAAATTATAAAATAAACACAAAAAGTACTGACGATTATGGAAATCTCAGTGTGTCTTTACAAAACGTTAAACATTTCCCTGTAATTGTTGAATTGATTGATACAAAAGGAGATGTTGTCGCTTCAGAATATAGCGAGAGTAACACAAAAATCGCATTTGATTTGTTAGAACCTGCCGTATTTTCGCTTCGGATTATTTATGATGACAACAAAAATAAAATTTGGGACTCAGGAAATTATTTGGAAA
>JBJOQF010000022.1:0-2631 GCA_046050185.1 Bacteroidota bacterium | reverse complement strand
ATTTTAAATATGGATTCTAAAATTTCCATTTCAAATTCAGAAATTATCAAGGATAAATCACAACGTAAAATACTGGCAATTTCTCTTTTAGCAATATCTTCCGAAAGCAAATTGGAAGTAGTAAATATTCTATTTTCATTGAATGCTTTTTGACGGGCTAATCGCAGGCAATGCAAATCTTCTGTATCCAAAATTCGCAAAGCATCTGGGCAATTTTCAGCTACTCGCCAGCCAAATTGCTCTTCCATCATAAAACGATCAAACAAAACTACTGTTGGATTCAAATCCTTAACAAACAAATCAAAACTGGAATTATTTAACTCAATTGATTTTTTATCTACTTCATATTCATCTAAATCAACCATAAAATCACTGTTTTGTGCCGGACTGGCAAACGTAATTCTAAAACCTTGCGCTCTAAAAAGCGAAATCAACTGCATCATTCTTCCACCTGCTGCTGATGAATTGGGTTCTGGCCAAACAAAACCAATGATTAAAATCTTTTGGACTTGATCCATAATTATATAAAGTTAAACCTGCAAAATAATGCTATTTTGATGGCAATCCCATCATTTCGAAGAAAAATAAGTAAGAAAACACTAATTTTGCCCTAAATAAATTCAAAGAAAATGTTAGGATTAAAATTAGCCACAGACCCGCGTTGGGTAAATATAGTCGAATCAAATATTGAAGAAATCTTGACCGATCACGCTTGGTGCGAACAAAAAGCAGCATCAAACGCTATCAGTTTAGTTACTTATAATTCAGAATTAGAAGAACTAGTAACTGAAATGTTGATTATAGCAAAAGAAGAATTAGACCATCTACAATTGGTTCATAATTTAATAAAAAGCAAAGGCTTAACTTTAGGACGAGAAAGAAAAGACCATTATGTAAACGAGCTTTTTAAATTCATGAAAAAAGATGGCAGTCGAAAAGATGCGCTTTGTGACCGATTACTATTTTCGGCAATGATTGAAGCTAGAAGTTGCGAGCGCTTTAAAGTTCTTTCCGAAAATATAAAAGATCCCGAACTGGCTACATTTTATCGAGACCTCATGATTTCAGAAGCTGGGCATTATACTACTTTCTTGGGATTTGCACGAAAATACGCTGACAATATTGACGTTGATAAACGTTGGGCGGCATGGATAGAATTTGAAACATCTATCATTACCAATTATGGTAAAAACGAAACCATACATGGTTAATAAACTATAAAAACTACCAGTTTTTCTAACAAAGAGAGGATATTAAATTGAACATCCTCTCTTTGTTTATAATTCTGATCGTTTTATTTAATAATCATAAACTCTGAACGTCTGTTCAATGAATGCTCTTCATTCGTACATCTATTTCCACAAGGAACTTTTAGCTCTGATTCTCCAAAGCCTTTTCCTGATATTTTATCAGCATTAATTCCTTTTGAAACAATATATTGAATAGTAGCCTTAGCCCTTTTATCAGAAAGATCTAAATTATATTTATCACTACCTCTTGAATCGGTATGAGATTTAACATAAATAACCAACTTATCATTTTGTGACATTACATAAACTAATTTATCGAGCTCAGCAGCTCCTTGTTCAGTTATATCGCTTTTATTGTATTTGAAATAAATCGGCTCCAATATAATTTCTTTTTCAGTCACTATAACTTCAAGCGGAACTATAGCAGCGTCAATATTCACAACACCTTTCCCAATTTTAGAAACCGGAAATGATTTAGTAATAAAACCATCTTTATAAACTTCAATAAAGTATGATTTTTGATAATCAACACTATATGATACTTCTCCTTTTTTGTTAGAAAGTTTAGAATCTAAGAATTTTTTATTTGCATCTAAAATAACAACTCTAGAATCAGCTAATACTTTACCCGTTTTAGCATTTTTTACAACAGTTAAAATTTGTCCTTTATTAACTGGGACGGCACTGTAAATATGATCCACACCAGACCTATTGCTGGACAAATATCCAATGTTTTTTTCTTTGTTAAATGTAAAAGCAAAATCATCTTTTTCAGTATTGACAGGATTTCCAATATTATTTGGCACTTCGTTTTTATTTAAATCTACAGAAAAAATATCTAAACCTCCAAATCCCATAAGACCATTAGAAGAAAAATATAAAATGGCTTCGTCTGTAACAAAAGGAAAGTTTTCATCCCCTGACGTATTTATTTTATTACCTAAATTTTCTGGCGATCCAAAACTGCCATCTGAGTGTATTGCCACTTTCCAAATATCAGTTCCTCCTATTGATCCAGGCATATTTGAAGCAAAATAAAGAAATTTTCCTTCTTTATCAATAGATGGATTTCCAGTGGAATAACTTTTACTATTGAATGGAAGTGATGTAATTCCAGTCCATTTATCATTTTCTTTAACAGCTTTATACAAACTTATCTGACCGTATTTTAGTTTCTTAATTTTATCTTTTTCGAATAATTTCTGATTAAAACTTTCGCTAGAAAAATAAATTGTGTTACCATCTTTAGTCATAGTCAACGGACCTTCATGGTAAACTGTATTTAATTCTGAAATTGGCATTGGTTCAGAATAACTTAAATATTCCTCTTTATAATTTGATTGATAAAGATCCAAAAATGGTTCATTGTTCCATCCGTAAA
>JBJOQF010000021.1:0-6487 GCA_046050185.1 Bacteroidota bacterium | reverse complement strand
AAAAATAAAATAAATTTAATATTCTAAATTATGAAATGGATAGGCCGTAGACAAAGTGATAATGTAGAAGACCGTAGAACATTAGCCGGTGGAAAAGTAGCCGTTGGTGGAGGAATAATTGGAATCATAATTTTATTACTGAATGTTTTTGGAGGTGAAAATGCACAACTGTTAACTCCTGTTTTAGAACAAATACAAAATAATCAATCTGCACAAACAGAATCTGGTATCCCTTTAACCAAAGAAGAGGAAGAGCTAGGCAATTTTGTTAAAGTGAATTTAGCAGACAATGAGGATGTTTGGGGTGCAATTTTTACCGAAAATGGTAAAGAATATATAAATCCAAAACTAGTGCTATTCAAAGGCTCAGTAGAAACTGCTTGTGGTGGTGCTTCATCCGCATCAGGTCCTTTTTATTGTCCCGGCGATCAAAAAATTTATATGGATTTAGATTTTTTTGAAGAATTAAAATCAAAATTTGGTGCAGAAGGTGGTGATTTTGCTATTTCTTATGTAATTGCGCATGAAATAGGACATCATGTACAAAATTTATTAGGAACTTCTGATAAAATGAGACAGGCACAAGAAGGAAAAAGTGAAACTCAAGCCAATAAATTATCCGTAGCGCTAGAATTACAAGCTGATTTTTATGCTGGAGTACTGGCACACAATCAAAAAGAAAATAATGTTCTGGATGATGGTGACATTGAGGAAGCACTTAGTGCTGCCAATGCAGTAGGTGATGATGCAATTCAATCAAAAATGCAAGGACAAATTGTTCCTGATTCATTTACTCACGGAACTTCTGAACAAAGAATGTATTGGTTTAAAAAAGGATATGAAACTGGTGATATTAATCAAGGAGACACTTTCAAAGACCTGTATTAAAACATTTCTAGCTATTATTACATAAAAAATCAGGAACAATGCTACAGTATAAAATAACACACCGATAATACTGATTAAGCAAATTTGTACTGATTTTTAAGTTAACACTATAAAAAGTTAAACACTAATTTCACTAATTTACACGAATTAATTTGTGCAAATTAGTGAAATTCGTATTTAATATCCTATCAAACTTTTTATGTCCACACCGTAGGAAAAAAGCCCATTTTTTTTATGCGCAAACTTGAAAAATTTATCCTTTTATCTGAAATCTAAATTATCCCAACCAGCCATCACGATCTAAGCTTCTGTATTGAATAGCTTCGGCAATGTGTGACGAAATAACTTTTGGAGCTGCATCAAGATCAGCAATAGTCCTGGCAACTTTCAAGATTCTATCATAAGCTCGAGCCGAAAGATTCAAGCGTTCCATAGCCGTTTTTAATAATTGTTTAGAAACATCGTCGAGTGCACAATGCTCTCTAATGTGTTTGGTATTCATTTGTGCATTGTAATGTATATTTTCCATTTGCTCAAAACGTTCCGTTTGAATTTCTCGTGCCGCAGTCACTCTTTTTCGAATATCAACACTACTTTCTGCTTTCCTGTCATCAGATAATTTTTCAAAAGGAACTGGAGTAACTTCAATATGAATATCAATTCGGTCTAATAAAGGACCAGAAATTTTACTCAAATACCGTTGCATTTCGTGTGGCGAAGAAGTTTGTGGTGAATCCGGGTCATTAAAAAAACCACTCGGACTGGGATTCATACTTGCCACAAGCATAAACGACGACGGATAAGTCACCGTAAACTTAGCTCTAGAAATAGTTACTTCCCTGTCTTCTAATGGCTGACGCATCACTTCCAGAACATCCCGCTTAAATTCTGGTAATTCATCTAAAAATAATACTCCATTATGTGCCATAGAAATTTCTCCGGGTTGCGGATAACTCCCACCTCCTACTAAAGCCACATTTGAAATAGTATGGTGTGGACTACGAAACGGTCTTTGATTCATCAAACCCACTTCTTTCAGTTTTCCTGCAACACTATGAATTTTAGTAGTTTCTAATGCTTCACGCAAAGTCATAGGAGGCAAAATACTTGGTAAACGCTTAGCAAGCATTGTCTTTCCTGCACCTGGCGGACCTATTAGAATAATATTATGCCCTCCGGCAGCAGCAATTTCCATACAACGCTTAATACTTTCTTGTCCTTTGACATCCGAAAAATCAAATTCTGGGAAATCTAATGTTTTATAAAATTCAGCTCTAGTATCAATAGTTGTAGGTTCTAATGTACCTTTTCCTTCCAGAAAATCAATAACTTCTTGTAAATTTTCTACCCCATAAACATCTAAACCTGCAACAATTGCTGCTTCTTTTACATTTTGCTTTGGAAGAAAAAAACCTTTAAACCCTTCTTCTTTTGCTTTTATTGCTATTGGTAAAGCCCCGCGAATAGGCTGCAAACTTCCATCAAGAGAAAGCTCTCCCATGATAATGAATTTGTCAATAGCATCTGCTTTAATTTGTCCTGAAGCAACAAGAATTCCAATCGTTAAAGTCAAATCATAAGCTGAACCTTCTTTACGTAAATCAGCTGGAGCCATGTTGATGGTTATTTTCTTACCAGGCATAGCGTACCCAGTATTTTTGAGCGCGGCAGCAATTCTATAACTACTCTCTTTTATAGCATTATCCGGTAATCCAACCAAATGATATCCAATGCCTTTATCAATATTTACTTCGACGGTAATCGTTGTAGCCTCGACTCCAAAAACAGCACTTCCAAAAACTTTAACTAACATATAAAATTGTTTTGTTTAAATGTAAAAAGTATTAATTCTAAAATAACAATGTGAAAATCAACGTCTATTTAAAACTTCCTTAATTATATTTTTTCAGAAGGATATACTAATCCAATTTCGTTTCTGACTTTATCGACTATTTTTATAAGATCTAAACTATTTTGATGAGACCAAAGGCTACTCTCAATTCGGTTTTCTTTAATACATCTATTGCATTCTTCAATTTCATAAGTAAAACCCTGGCCCTTAGTAGGTAATTTATATTTTGCTTTTTCATTGTCTTTAATCAAAGTATATGATTTTGTCTTGTACCACGGTGAATTCAAATTAATTATAGCTTTAGTGCCACTAATAGTTGCTTTCATATTTGAAGAAGAAAGAAAACTGGAATGCAAAACTGCCTGGGCACTGTCATATTGCAAAATCATTGTAGTTTGTAAATCTGCTCCCGAATCATGAAAATTTGATCTTGCAATAATTTCGTTAGGAATTCCAAGCATCAAATAAGATAAAAAAAGAGGATATACTCCAATATCTAAAAGCGAACCTCCACCTAATTTTAAATCTGTCATCCTATTTCCTTCCAATTCTTCAGTTTGAAATGCAAAGTCAGCATTAATGTATTTGATTTCACCTATTTCACCGGTTTTAATTTTATAAAAAGCTTCCTGAACTGAAGGATTAAACCTAGTCCAAAAGGCTTCCATGAAAAATCTATTGTTTATTTTTGAAGCTTCAATCATTTGAAAAGCATCACTATAACATAATGCGATTGGTTTTTCACAAAGCACGTGTTTATTGCTTTGTAATGCTTTTATAGTTAATGTTGCATGAGAATTGTGAGGTGTTGCTATATATAAAATATCTACTTCAGCATCGGAAAAAATTTCGTCATAAGTAGCATAGGCTTTTTCACAATTATATTTTTTTGCAAATACTTGTGCTTTCTCAAGATTTCGCGAAGCTACCGCAACAATTTTAACGTCATGGACTAACATTAAATCATCTGCAAATTGTTGAGCAATATTACCTAAACCTATAATACCCCATTTTATTTTAACCTTTTCTGCCATAAAAAATAATTATTAAAACCTTTTAAATAAACACTAAATATACTGTTAAACTATAATTTCCATAGTTTCAATAAAAAGTTTCGTTGCCATGCATATTAATTTTGTACGTAAATTAGTAAAATATTAGCATTAACAACACGGAATTTAATTTATTTTTGAATTTCAAAAACTAAAAAAAATAATTATGGGAATATTTAATGCCATTTTAGGCAATGCATCAGAAGTAAACATTGAAAATGTTTCAAAAGAATTTGAACCTATTTTAATTGATGGAGAGGTAATCGAAAAAGCATATAAAGTCATTAAAGACATGTTTATCTTCACTAATAAAAGGTTGATTTTGGTCGAAAAGCAATTAGTTGGAACCAAAGTAGATTATATGTCAATTCCATATTCAAGCATCAAAAAATTCTCCAAAGAAAGTGCCGGATTATTGGATATGGATGCCGAATTAAAAATTTGGCTAAAAAGCGAAGATACGCCCATCTCTAAACAATTTGGGAAGGGGGGGAACAATATCAATGAAGTTTATAGGATTTTAAGTCAACACATTTTAAAATAATAATTTCTGAAAATTTAAAAAACACCTCATAATTTAATTGTATATGAGGTGTTTTTTTGTTTATTATTTTGACAAATTATCGGTGAAATTGCGCATTACTATAAGTAATTACCGAATAATCCATATAATATTAAAAGACTTCTAATATATTATGATACATTTAATAGTTTATGAAACTATCTTTTTTTTGGAAAAACAACATTAATAAATTATTAAATTTAATGTTGAATTATCACATACCCACAAAATTTAGGGGGCTAAATTGAAAAATCAATAAAAATAAAATATTATACTCTTTTTTGATAGGGGGTTTAAAATCATTTTATATTTTTATCAAAATTTAAAACTAAAAACTATGCGAAAGATTATTTTAACTGTGATATTGATCACAATTCTGGTATTATCCATTTTTTCAATTCATCTTTTTGTTGAATCGACAACATTAGGAGCACACATTGTTGAATTAAAATTAGACACAGGAGATACTGCTTGGATGATTGTTGCCACAGCTCTAGTATTATTAATGACTCCAGGACTTGGATTCTTTTATGGTGGAATGGTAGGTAAAAAAAATGTTATTAGTACCGTATTACAAAGCTTTATGGCTATGGTTATCGTAACTGTTCTATGGGTTGTTGTTGGATTTGGATTATGTTTTGGACCAACAATAGGTGGGTTTATAGGAAATCCTATGTCAAATTTATTTTTTCAAGGAGTAAGTGCTAACACTGCTTGGGAATTGGCTCCAACTATTCCATTGATATTGTTTGCCTTATTTCAAGCTAAATTTGCAATTATTACACCAGCATTAATAACAGGAGCTTTTGCAGAACGTGTTCGTTTCTGGGCTTACTTGTTATTTATGGTTTTATTCATATTATTTATTTACGCTCCATTATGTCACATGACATGGCATCCTGATGGAATGTTCTTCAAATGGGGAGTTTTAGATTTCGCTGGTGGAACAGTAGTACACATGAGTGCTGGTTGGGCTGCATTAGCAGGAGCTATCTTTTTAGGAAAACGTAAAGTTCAAAAAGTAAATCCTGCGAGAATTACTTATGTATTATTAGGTACAGGTTTATTATGGTTTGGATGGTTTGGTTTCAATGCTGGTTCTGCTGTTGGAGCAGGAAGCCTTGCTGCTCAGGCATTAGGAACTACAACTGTTGCAGCTGCTTCTGCGGCTATGGCTTGGGTTTTCCTTGATAAAATTTTAGGTCACAAATTATCTGCAATGGGTGCTTGTATTGGTGCAGTTGTAGGTTTGGTAGCAATTACACCGGCAGCTGGTTTTGTATCTATCCCTCACGCTTTAGCAATTGGTATTATCGCTGCTGTAATTAGTAATCTTGTAGTGAGCAAATTCCCTAAAGGAAAAATCGATGATGCTCTTGATGTTTTTGCTTGTCATGGTGTTGGAGGAATGGTAGGTATGCTTTTAACAGGTGTATTTGCTTCAAAAAATGTAAACGCTATTGTAGGTGATAATGAAGGATTAATCTTTGGTGATGCTACTTTATTCTTAATTCAATTAAAAGCATTAGTATTGGTTTCTGCATTTGCTTTCTGTGCATCTTATGCTTTATTCTTCATCGTTAACAAAATTACTCCTCTGAGAGTTAGTGAAGAAAAAGAAGAATTAGGATTAGATATTTCTCAACACGGAGAATTTTTATAAGAAGTCAATTTCAACTTTGCCAAATAGAAAATCCCTCTAAGCCAAAACTTAGAGGGATTTTTTTTTAGCATTAGTTTCAAATTTTATCTAACTTTTTTGAAATCAGTAAAAATCTGTAAAATCTGTGGCATAAAAAAGTTAGCAACTACTCGTTAAAGTCCCGCCACTTTCTTGAGACATTTTCAAACAAGGACCTACTAAAGTCCATCCCTACAATAGTTCCCAAGCCAAGCCTATGGCTCTTTACTTTTAGTTCCGTAGGAACGATTTATTTTGTAGCCCAGAACTTTAGTTCTGGGAAATATAACATCATCAATAAAAAGTTCCGTAGGAACGATTCATATAAAACTGTTTTATTACTACGTTAAAATTTATCTAGATTTATAAAAGGTTCTTCGCCTAAATTAGTGGAATTGAATAAATGATTCTTATTAATTATTTCGTTGTTCTGTCATTTCGACGAAGGATAA
>JBJOQF010000020.1:0-6181 GCA_046050185.1 Bacteroidota bacterium | reverse complement strand
TTAATTTTTGGTTACTGTTTCTTGGATGGGATTTTTTTATTGTAATTTTGAATTCTAAAATAAATCGTTTTTGAGAGTTTCAATTTATAAGCAAATATCCAATCCGGCAGCCTTCAAAAAGCAACTTTTACTTTGGTCGCAACAATTTCGTGAAGTAATTTTTATGGATAGTAATGACTATCCGCAAGGATATTCCAGTTATGATTGTCTGCTTGCCGTAGATGCGTTTACTTCCATAAAAACAGATTATCACAATGCTTTCGAAGATTTAAAACAATACCAGCAAATTACTAAGGACTGGCTTTTTGGATATTTATCGTATGATTTAAAAAATGATGTAGAGCAATTGGAATCCAATAATTTTGACGGACTGGGTTTTCCGGATTTGTTTTTCTTTCAACCTATGAAATTATTTTTATTGAAAGGAAATGAACTCGAAATTCAATACCTCAATATGTGTGACGATGAAGTTGAGGAAGATTTTGAAGATATAGTCGAAAGTCGAAAGTCCAATGTCGAAATAGAAGAAATTGTAACAATTCAGCAACAGATTTCAAAAGCCAATTATCTTGAAAAGGTATCCAAACTATTGAAACACATTCATCACGGAGATATTTACGAAGCGAATTTTTGCATGGAGTTTTTTGCAGAAAATACAACTATTGATCCAATTGAAAAGTTTGTAAAGCTGAACGAAATTTCTCTTCCGCCATTTGCCGTTTTTTTTAAGAATAACAAGCATTTTTTGCTTTCGGCTTCTCCAGAACGCTACTTGAAAAAAGAAGGAGAATTGATTATTTCGCAGCCAATTAAAGGAACTGCAAAACGATTTCTGAACCCCATAGAAGATGAAAAATCGAAAACTCAATTGACTTTAGACTCAAAAGAGCGTTCTGAAAATATTATGATTACGGATTTAGTTCGGAATGATTTGTCTCATACAGCACAAAAAGGTTCTGTAACTGTAACAGAATTATGCACTATTTATTCTTTTTTACAAGTGCACCAAATGATTTCTACGGTTACTTCAAAATTAGACTATCAATATACTGCAGTTGATGCAATAAAAACCACTTTCCCGATGGGAAGTATGACCGGAGCGCCAAAAATTTCGGCAATGAAAATTATCGAAAATCTGGAAGAAACAAAACGTGGTTTGTACAGTGGGGCAGTAGGTTATTTTACACCAAGTGGTGATTTTGATTTCAATGTGGTCATTCGAAGCATCTTGTACAATCAAGAGAAAAAATACGTTTCTTTTTCAGTGGGAAGTGCCATAACATCACAGTCAATTCCTGAAAAGGAGTATGAGGAATGTTTACTTAAAGCCAAAGCTATGCGAGAAGTTTTAAGCTAAATCAAAATGAATTAATTACTTTTGAATATGCTACAGAAATTCCAAAACCACCTTCTTCACAATTTTCAGTTTTTGAATGGAAAAAAACTGCTTCTTGCCACAAGCGGCGGTATTGACAGCATGGTTATGGTGCATTTATTTCAGCAATTAGAATATAAAATAGGAATTGCACATTGCAATTTTCAACTTCGTGGAATAGAAAGTTTCGGGGATCAAGATTTTATTCAGGAATACGCTGTCGCAAATGATATTCAGGTATTCATAACACAATTTGATACCAAAGCTTTTGCGGAAGATTATAAACTCTCTACTCAAGTTGCCGCTCGTGAGTTGCGTTACAACTGGTTTTATGAATTATTGGAAACTGAAAAATTTGACTATATTCTCACCGCACATCATGCTGATGACAATATAGAAACCTTTCTCATCAATCTTACACGAGGGACAGGATTAGAAGGTTTAACTGGTATTCCGGAACAAAATGAAAATGTGATTCGGCCATTTTTATTATTTTCTCGACAAGAGATTGAAGAATATGCTAAAGAAAATACGATTCAGTGGAGAGAAGACAGCAGTAACGCATCGGATAAATACCTTCGAAATAAAATTCGCCATCATGTAGTCCCGATGTTAAAAGAATTAAATCCAAATTTCCTTTCTTCATTTCATAAAACGGAAACGTATTTGCAGGAAGCGCAAGCTATGGTTGACGATGCAGCAATTATCGTCTATCAACAAGTGGCAAAGCAGGAAGAGGAAAACATTCATTTTGATTTGACTCAATTAAGGAAATTACCCAATTATAAATCGTATTTATACCAATGGTTGAAAGAATTTGGATTTTCGGCTTGGGATGATATTTATGATTTGGTCGAAAGTCAATCAGGCAAGCAGGTTTTTTCTCCCGATTTTCGATTATTGAAAGACAGAGATTCGCTAATCCTAAGTCCAATAAATTTAGTAGATGAAAAAGAAGCGTTTTTAATCGAAGAAAATCAGGAAGAAGTTAAGATTCCCTTAAAAATTTCCTTTTGTAAAGTAGCCCACATAAGTATCGTTTCAAATAAAACTATCTTTGTTGACGCCAATAAATTACAATTCCCTTTGGTTTTACGCCATTGGAGTGAAGGAGATGTTTTTCAGCCTTTTGGCATGGAAGGGAAATCTAAGAAAGTGAGTAAGTTTTTCAAGGATGAAAAATTATCATTAATTGACAAAGAAAATACGTGGCTTTTATGTTCCAAAAATGAAATTATTTGGATTGTTGGAATTCGTCAGGATAACCGTTTTAGAATAGAAAACGACACACAAAATATACTTAAAATAGAATTAGAATAATGAGGAAATTACTATTTATACTTTTTGCTTTTTTTGCTTTCGCCAAAGGAAATGCCCAGATTCTTGATCCTGCAAAATGGACTACTAAAATTGAAAAAAAATCAGAGAACACTTATTTGTTAACTTTTAATGCAATTATTGAAAAAGAGTGGCATTTATATTCTCAGTTTACACCAGATGGAGGACCGTTGCCTTTGGAAATTATTTTTAAAGATCAAAAAGGAAATTTTACCTTAGTTGGCAAAGCCAAAGAGAGTAAAACAACCACGGCTTTCAATGATGTTTTTGGAGTAAATGAGACTTTTTTTCATGATAAAGCTCAAATTCAACAAGAAGTTAAGGTTACAAACCCGAAGATTACTAAAATTGAAGCCGATTTGAATTATCAAGTTTGTAAAGAAGTTTGCATCAATTTAGAAAAAAAAATCACTTTTGCAATTCCATCAAATTCAAAAACGGCTATTGAAGTTGTCAAAATGGATTCTGTAAAAGTGGATACAATAGTTTTAAAATCAGAAGAAAAAGAAACTGTTATTCCTGTAAAATCAGAAGTTGAAGTTACGAAACCAGCCACTCAAAAAGGATTATGGTCTATTTTCTTCATTGCTTTTTTATCGGGATTTGCAGCTTTGCTTACACCTTGTGTTTTTCCGATGATTCCTATGACAGTGAGCTTTTTTACCAAACAAAGCAAAACGAAAGCTAAAGGAATTAGAAATGCCATTATTTATGGGATTTCTATCATTTTCATTTATGTGGTATTAGGATTTTTAGTAACCTGGATTTTTGGTGCCGATGCGCTGAATGCGTTGTCTACTAATGTTTGGTTTAATATTATATTCTTTATTTTATTGATTGTTTTTGCGGCTTCATTTCTTGGGGCATTCGAAATTATGTTACCTAATTCTTGGGCAAATAAAGTGGACAGTCAAGCTGATAGAGGCGGAATAATAGGAATATTATTTATGGCATTGGCTCTTGCCATTGTTTCCTTTTCTTGTACGGGACCTATTGTAGGAACACTTCTGGTTGATGCTGCTTCCAAAGGCGGTATTGCACCCATCATCGGAATGTTAGGTTTTTCATTGGCTTTAGCTTTACCATTTATGTTGTTTGCAATGTTTCCGGGTTGGTTGCATTCGTTGCCAAGATCTGGTGGATGGCTTAATACTGTAAAAGTAGTTTTGGGTTTTCTGGAATTGGCTCTAGCTTTCAAATTCTTGTCGAATGCTGATTTGGTTTTACAATTGCATTTATTGGAAAGAGAAGTGTTTTTGGCAATTTGGATTGCTGTTTTTGGAGCATTAGCATTATATTTATTTGGAAAAATTACATTGCCACACGATAGTCCTATGACCCATATTTCAGTAGGAAGGCTCTTAATGGGATTGTTAGTATTGACGTTTACCATTTATTTAATTCCGGGGCTTTGGGGAGCACCATTAAAATTAATTAATGCTTTTCCGCCACCAATGGAATACAGTGAAAGTCCAATGGGATTTTCAGGAGTTAAAACAGCTACTGCCATTTTTCCCGAAGGTTCTAAAAGTGGACCACACGGATTAGTAGTTTTTGATGACTATGAAAAAGGATTGGCTTATGCCAAAACGGTACATAAACCCATTATGCTAGATTTTACAGGCTATGCTTGTGTGAATTGCAGAAAAATGGAAAATAATGTTTGGTCAGATGAACGTATTTTTTCTATTTTGAATAACAATGTTGTTTTGATTTCCCTATATGTTGATGACAAACGCGAATTACCTAAAAACGAACATTATATTTCTAAAGCAACTGGCGCTGAAATAGAAACGATAGGTGATAAGTGGACTGATTTTATGATTTCAAAATACAAAACCAATACACAACCTTTATATGTTGTTACTGATTTAGAAGGGAATAATCTAAATAATACGACGCCAACCATTAGTTATGTTGGAGTTGAAGAATATGAGAGTTGGCTAAAAACCGGAATTTCAAATTTTAAAAAATAAGAATTTTTACTATTTTTAAAATACTTAAAACCTGTTCAAGTAATTGAGCAGGTTTTTTAATTTCATCTAAATGAGTAAAAAGTGTAGTTAGTAGTTTTTTTTATTCCTTTAATCGGAAATGTATTAAAAATAAGATTAATGTCTTCTTAATTATATAAATTAGTGTCTAAGTTAATGATTTTTAGTTTTTTATATAAAATATTTTCTATTGAAAAATTTTTGTGTGAAATGACTTCAGCTAAAATAAATTAAAAAACAGCAACCCCACTCCATTGATTTTGCATTTTATAGTTAGGCATATATTATTCATTATTTTATTATTTAAAATCAATAAATATGAAAACATTTCTACGTAAATCTGCATTTTTAGCGATTGTTTTTTTTGTTGCAAATTTATTTTTTGCAAGTGTAGCGTTTGGGCAGGCGACTGTCACCACGGATAAAGATGATTATCCTCCAGGTGCAACCGTTATTATAACAGGGAGTGGTTTTCAGCCAAATGAAAATGTCACCTTACAGGTAATTCATACTCTCACAAATGGAGATACTGATACCAGTGCAGCCCATATACCGTGGATTATTACAGCAGATACTAGTGGGAATATTTCTTCAGTATGGATAGTTCCATTTGATGAGGATGAACTAGGTGCTATATTGTTATTAACTGCAGATGGACAAAGTTCAGGAATTCATGTTGAGTGGACGTTTACAGATGCTAATACAAGTTTATCCAATCCATCACCAACTACTGCTGTATATGGATCCGTTATCAGTTTTTCTAGTATTCTTACTCAAAGTGGTGCAAATGGTACTTGCGGATTATGTGTTGGAAATAATAATCCAATTGCTGGAAGGACTTTGGATTTTAGTGTTAATAATGGTATTTCTTTGGGATCAGGTTTGACAAATACTTTAGGTGTTGCAACATCTACGGTAAGTATTTCTATTCCAGTTGGTAATTATAATGGAACAAATAACAAATTGAAAGTAAATTTTGCAGGAGATACAACTCCATATGCTTCTCAAACCGCAACAGTTAATTTTAGTGTTACAAAAGCTTCTACTTCTTTTTCTACGATTACTGGTTCTGGAATTTATGGAGAAAGTATTACCTTAATAGCTAATGTTAATTTGAATGTAGCAGGTTTACCAATTGTATTCAGTTTAGATGGAACAGTTGTGGGAACAGGAAATACAAGCGCTTCAGGTGTAGCGACATTAATAGTTCCTTTTTCTTCTATTCCTTCCACAGTAAAAAACGCAGGGGTATACACAAATAAAGTTTCAGTAAGTATTGCAGGTACTACAAATTATTCTACTGCTACTGGAGCTGGAACATTAACAATAAGTAAAGCATCGACAGTTACGGTTGTAACAATCAACGGAGGTCCATTTACTTATACCGGTTTGGCTCAAACCCCGGCTACGGTCAGCGTAACAGGAGCAAATTTAAGTTTGACGCCGACAGCGATTTATTCGAACAATATCAATG
>JBJOQF010000019.1:0-15290 GCA_046050185.1 Bacteroidota bacterium | reverse complement strand
TTAAGCGGTGGAAAAAGATCGAAAATTTATAGAACATTGGCAGATCCTTTATTTACAGACGACGCTGTTTATATTGTGATGTTAGGTACAAGAGACAGAACTAAATATATAGAAAAACATGATTTGGAATCAGGTAAGTTGTTATGGGCTTCAGAAAAAATAACAGGTGCTTTTTGTATGCCTAATATATACAAAACTGGAGATAGAGTAATAGTACAAGTAGGAGGTAAGGTACAAGTACAGGAATTTAGATTAGAATCAGTATCTACAGCCGGAAGTTCTTTGATGGCACTTGGCGGTGTTGGCGGTGGTTCAGTAAAACAATGGGTTCCTTATATTTATTGGGATTATAAAGCTCAAAAAAATAGCGTGTTAGCATTAGATGATAAAACAGGTACAACCGCATGGCGTTCAGAAAAATTTGACAAGCGCATCACGGATTTAATTATAGAGAATGATAAAACTGTTTTTGTGGGTGACGGTGATGAGTTTTATAGTTTTAATATAGCTAATGGAAATCAATTGTTTGATGTGAAACATAACGATGCAAAAGTGGGTAGAGCAACTGATGTTATTGATTTTGATGATAAAGTGGTTGTTTTGTCTGAAAAAGGTTTGGCTGCTTACTTCAAAAAAGATGGGTCAAGAGTTTATGCTACCGAAAAAATTAAAGGAGTAGATTATTTTTATCATATTGGGGAAAATTATTTTTTAAGAGATCAACGCGACAGTAAGAATATTATTTATGGAATTGATATGACTAATGGTGAAACTAAAGGTTCTGTTCAGTCCAAAGGAAAAGGAGGAAGTCCAAAATATGGCGACGGTATTGATATTACTGATGACGGAGAATATATTTTTGCTTTTAAAGGAAAAAAAGTTGAGAAAATTAAAGTAAACAATTAAGCGTTTTTAGTTGTCAATGAAAGGGGTTATGGATTATTTTCATAGCCCTTTTTTAAAATAAAATTGGTATGAAAAAAATAATCATTGTTTATTCTTTATTTTTTGTTATAGTTTCTTCCCAAGCACAACAAATTCAATGGGCAAGTAAAGTTATTAAGTTTTCGTCTGACCTAGGAGGAAAACAAAATGGAATCAAAAGAATTTTAGGAAAGCCGGATTCATTTCCTCAAGGAGGTAGCTCTCCGAATGCCTGGGTACCAAAAAATGCTCTCGATGGCAGAGAAGTTATCGAATTAGGATTTGATAAGCCACAAATGGTAAAGCAAGTTGCTGTTTTTGAGAACTTAAATGCTGGTTGTGTTGTGAAAATTTCAGTAGATAATGGCTCTGGGAAATATGAAACTGTTTGGACTCGAAGAGCTGATTACAAAACACCAAAATATAAAACTACCTTAACCACTGACAGGAGCTACTATTTTAAACGAAAAAGAAGAAAAATTCAAGAAGCACCAGATGTAATAAATCCAGGAATAGAATACGCAATTTTGGATAATGTTGTTAGTAATGTTGTTGCGGTAAAAGTTGAATTTAATTTTGCTGTTTTTCCAGGGCAAAAGCAAATTGATGCAATTGGTATTTCAGATTCAGAAGTTCCAATTGAGGCTAATATAAATACAAAATCAATTTTTGAAAATTTGCCAAATCCAGAAACTATTCTAATTGGCGATCTTCAACCGCAGTCTCCTGTTGTATCCCAAAATGGGAATACGCTTTATTTTACCAATGATGCCTCGGATAAAGAAGAAATTTATTCTTGTTCTAAAACGACCGAAGGAAAATGGGGTCAACCTATTTTAGAAAATTCATTGAACGAAAGTGAAGGCTATAATTATTTAGAATTTGCAGGAGCTGATTTTATACTTCGTGGTGGAGGATTATATTCAAAAGGGACAAATGATAGTGGCTTTACCATTTTGAATAATACGAATGGGAAATATGAAAATTCTGGGCAACTAAAAATAGCAGCCTATAATAATTATGATGATAATGCCGATGCTACAATTTCATATGACAAGAAGACTCTGATATTAGGGATTGAAACGGATTTCAGTCAAGGCGGAATGGATTTGTATTTTGCTAACAGAAAAGACGATGGTACATACAGTTTGCTTCAAAACATGGGGAAAATAATCAACTCAGCAGCCGATGAAAGTTCACCACAACTACTATCCGATAATAAAACATTACTTTTTAGTAGTTTAGGTTTTAGCAGTTTTGGTAATTATGATATTTATGTTTCCTATAGGCTTGATGATACTTGGAAAAAATGGTCTGAGCCAGTTAATCTTGGAAATAAAATAAATGGGAATGATTATGAAGGTTCTCCTTTTTATGATGAAATTACTGAGACGCTATATTTTATAAGGTCAAACGAAGGTAAATCATCCATCACTACGGTTAAAATACCAAAAGAGGATTTGATGAAAAACTAATGGGATATTTATATTTTATGATTAAATAAAACGATTGATATGATAGCAGTCTTGATAATTATTATTCTTGTCCTTTGTGTTGTGATTGTTTATTTATGTATTTATTTTTCTAAAGAAAAAAAAATATTTAAAAAAAGAATTAGTGATTTAGAAGACATAATAATACAAATTAAACAAGAACAAAATCTACAATTCAATCAGTTAGAATTGGCTGACAACTTCAATTTTAATTATAAAAAGAATAAAGGGATTTTGAATAATACGATTTTTGATTTAAATAAGGAAATGTTTCAAATCTTATCTAAAAACAATCTTTTAAAAAAATAGATAAACCATATTTATGTATTTTCATAAATTTTTATATTTAACGAAAATGAAACTTACATAACTATAATATTTGGTTTGAGAAATTAACTTTATGAAACAAAACAAAACGATATTTTTATTTTTTATTTTTTATTCATTTTTTAGTCAAGTCCAAGCTCAAGATGCAAATGCAATCATTGAGAACTTAAAAATAGAATTAAAATCAAAACCAGATGTTAGAAAAACAGCCACAATATATTCAGATTTAACGTGGTATTACTCCACTGTTTCTATTGACTCAGCACTTCATTATGGAGAAAAAGCTATTCAGGAGTCAAGGAAATTAGGTGATTCAACAATATTGGCTCAAGTATATAGCGATGTTGGGGCAGTTTATTTTAGAAAAGGCGATTTTCAAAACTCAAAGGGAAACTATCTCACAGCCTATAAAATTAGAAAAGCCAAAAAAGATTATAAAGGCCTGGCTAAAATCAATAATAATTTGGCTAATATTTACGAAAAAAACCAGCAATACATGCCGGCAATGACTTCGTTTTTGGATGCATTGCAATATTTTGAAAGTGTAAATGACGAAAAAAACAGTAATACCATAAAAGGTAATATTGGTCTTATTCTTCTGAAAATAAAAAACTATTCAAAAGCATTAAAATACATAAGTAACGTTGTTCAATATCAGGAAAAAAACAATTTTGCGGAAGATTTATGTGTTTCTTGTTTGAATCTGGGAAATGTTTATCTTCAAATGCAGGATACGGTAAATGCACTGCGATTTTATAATAAAAGTTTAAAATCTTGTTCTTCGGTTGGAAACAAAAAAGGCATTTCTAGTGCATATAATAACATTGGTGCTATAAATACTGAACAAAAAAAATCGAAAACTGCTCTTGCATTTTATATTAAATCCAAACAAGTCAGGGAACAGTTAAATTCGGATTTAGATAAAGCAAACTTTGATTTAAATATAGCAAAAGAATACATCGTTAATAATCGATTTACTGATGCTGAAAAATTACTGTTAGCTACCAAAGTAATTTTTGAAAAAGAAAAATTGACTGAAAAATTACAGACTAATTATAAGTCATTAATTACGGTTTATACAAAATTAAATGACTCAGACAATGTGAGTTTTTATGTTAATAAACTGATTGCTTTAAATAATCAATTACTTGAATCATTAGTTTTAAAACAAACCGCTGAACTCGAAACTAAATATCAAACGACTAAAAAAGAAAAATTATTAGTTGAGAAGGAAGCCGAAACAAAACAAAAAAATATTTTATTGATTGGTATTTCTACATTGGTGTTTTTAGTTGCATTGATCGGGTTTTTAATCTACCGCCAACAAAAACTGAAAAATAAACAACAAGAACAAGAGTTTGAACTCAGATCGGCTATTTCAAAAATTGAAACCCAAAATAAATTACAAGAACAACGCCTTAATATTTCACGAGATTTACATGACAATATTGGTTCACAATTGACTTTTATTATTTCTTCAGTAGATAATATAAAATATGCTTTTGATATTGGTAATACTAAATTAGATACAAAACTTTCTAATATAAGCTCCTTTGCAAAATCCACAATTGAGGAACTAAGAGATACCATTTGGGCGATGAACAATAATGAAATAACTTTTGAGGATTTAGAATCCAGAATCCATAATTGTATCGAAAAAGCAAAAGTAGCCAAAGAAGAAATCCATTTTTTATTTACTACAGATCCTGATTTGGGTGAAGTGAAATTTAGCTCTGTAGAAGGAATGAATATTTACAGAACGATTCAAGAAGCAGTTAATAATAGTATTAAATATGCTGATGCCAGTCAAATTATGATTGAAGTAAAAAAACAGTATAATGAAATTCAAATAGTGATTCAAGATAACGGACTTGGTTTTGATGAAACTACAATAGAAAGAGGAAATGGATTGCAAAATATGCAACTGCGAATAGAAAGTATTGGAGGCAAATTTGATTTGGTTTCAGAATCAGGAATGGGAACAAAAATCACACTGCTATTAGATAAATAAAAGGATATGAAAAAAATAGTTATTGTTGATGATAATGCTTTCTTGACAAAAGCAATTCAGGAAAAGTTGTCTTTTTTTGAGGATTTCAATTTAAAATTTACCGCAATAAATGGCGAAGATTTATTAGCCAAACTCGAAAAAAACCACAATATCGATTTGATTTTAATGGATATCGAAATGCCAAAAATGAATGGGATTGAAGCAACGGAACAAGTGAAAAATAGATATCCACATATAAAAATCATCATGCTGACGGTTTTTGATAATGATGAAAATATTTTTAAGTCAATCAAAGCGGGAGCCGATGGTTATTTGTTGAAAGAAGTAAATCCAAAAGATTTGCATCAGGGAATTATAGAAACCCTTAACGGAGGAGCAACCATGACACCTTCTATTGCAATGAAAACCTTGAAATTGTTCAGAAATCCTATCACTTTTCAGAATATTCCCAATAATGAAGAATATAATTTAACAGGCCGCGAAATGGAAGTTTTAGAGCAATTGAGCAAAGGATTAAAATACAATATAATTGCTGATAATTTATTTATTTCGTCAGGTACAATCCGAAAACATGTTGAGAATATTTATACTAAACTTCAGGTGAATAATAAGCTGGAAGCTATTCAAAAAGCAAAGAGCAATAACTTAATTTAAAATTAGTAAATAATGAAACTTAAACTTACCCTCTTTTTTTTGATTCTAAGTTTTTTAAATTATAGTCAAAATAATATTCCCCAAACTATTGATCATCCTGAAAAAATATTTCCTGATTTGTATCAAGTAAAAATTTCTTTTGTTGAGCCAAAAATCCAATCCATAGGCGAAAAAGAGCTTTATTTAAAGAAAGGGAAACTTAAAGGCTATAGCGATATAAGAAATGAATACAATAGCACATTTGAAATCACTTTTAGAGATAATAGTGTATTTAAGGGAAGGGTTTATTCTAATTATGGCGGACATGAAAATACCTATTCTATAGGATATGGGACTATGAGTTTTTCAAATGGTGATGTTTTTACAGGTAATTTTTATAAAGGCTATCCTGTTAGTGGGAAATATACGTATTCTAATGGAGATAAAGCAGAAATTAAATCTCTTAACTACAATGGTAATTCGATGGACTATTCAGGAACTGCTGTTATTAAAGAGTTTTTTTTAAAAAATGGTGATCGCTTTTTAGTTAATGATCAGGTTTTTGAATATAAGACAGCTACAGGAATGTTTTTAAAATCAAAACGGGAACCAGATAATTCTATTAGTGGTTATACAAATTATTGGACAAAAGAAGGGAATACATATTATGGAGAAATTAAGAATAATAGGCCAGTTGGTAGATGGAAAGTAACTGATTCAAATGGTACTTATGTTGTTGTTTTTGGAGATGCTGGTATAAGTGGCTATATCCCTCTAAAAATTGAAAATAAATTGATATGGGGACAATATGAGAAAGGTAGATTACTTAAAACAGTTAAATATCTCGCCCCTAAAACATTTTGCATTAACGGTGATTGTATCAATGGAGAATCTAATTTATTTATTTATAATGAACCAGAATCAGGAAGTGATTGTGTTTTGAAAGGTGATTTTAAAAATGGCATGCCTACAGGAGATTTTACAACTCTAATAAATGCTGAAAATGGAATGCCAAAATATATAATTTCGGGGCCATTGAAAGACTATAAGTTTAATGGAAAATGCAATAAAATTTGGCAAAATAAAGAAGTTACTTTTACAGGAGAATATGCGAATGGTCTTCCAGTAAGTGGGAGTTTAATTGCTAATGGCAATATAATTCAGGTTACTAAATTTGTTGAAAATAAAATTATAGCAAAACAGACTTTTCCTAAAACAGCTAACACACGCTACCGATACTACGAAGGCGAATTTGATGAGGAAGGAAATGTCAAAGGTCATGGTATCGTTTATTTTGAAGATGGTAGAAAAATTGAAGGTTCTAATTGGATAAGAAATTATTGTGGAGATTGTTCTGTATATACAAAAACAAATGGTTGGATTGATCATCGTTCCTACAATCTCCTTTCGGATGTGCTGTTATGGAGTATTGCTGACCCCACTTTTATTAAAAACGATATTCAGAGTGCTCAAGAAGCAAATATACAACAATCAGCAAATGAACATATTTGCGGAAGATGTAATGGGCAAGGTGTTATCAAAGTAAAATGTCCTATATGTCATGGTCTAGGTTATAGAAAAGATATGGTTGCAATTGATAAAACTACAGGAAATGCAACACATTTGGCTACTTGTACCTATTGCTATGGTACAGGTTTATATCCAGTAACAACTTGTTCTGGTTGTAATGGGAGAGGACTTGTGAAAAATTAATTTAAATAGAATCATTAGGATTTAAATGTTCAATAATAATTTGATTTAATCAAAATACGAATTTTTGCGTATTTTCTAACCGTACCTTTTAAAGTAATTTTATCCCATAAACTAACGATAAAAAATCTAAAAAAGTATGGGATATTTTACTAAAAAAGGGATTATTATTACATTACTACTTGCATTCTTCGGAATGAATCGAGTTAATTCGCAAGAAAAAAAAATAGGGGTAAAGTTTAATACAGGAATGTCTTTTTCAAAACCTGCAGGTGATTTAGGAGAGGTTGCAGACAAAGGTAAAGCGATGCAATTATTTGCTGGTGTAGAAACTTCGTATCATCAAAATTTTTCAAAAAATACCAAATTTGGAATAAAAGGAGCTGTAGTGCTCGGTCAGGATTGGGCCAATTTTTTAGCCAGTGACAGAAGTACAGAACTTAAAATTTCGGTTCCCAGTATTGCTGCCCGGATTTATCCAATTTCTTTTAGTGGATCAATGGAAGAAGGACTTGAAAAAATCCTTCCGGAGGGGCTGCCATTTTTAGTAGAGATTCCTGTTTGGATAGCTGTGTATTCTACTTTCAACAGTTTGCATTTTGATTATGGTGTGGGGTTTGGAAAAATTTTAGAAACGGCTTATATCGATGAGGTAAATTTTCAAGATGAAACCGTAAAACGAACTATGAGATATTCTGGCTGGGGTTTTCAACCGCAAATTTTTCAATCGGAATCAAGTGAATGGACAGTCAACGCGGTTTTTGATTTCGGAAAATACGAATGGAAAAATGCTGCCGGTGGAACATCTTCTTTCAAAAGGAATCATGTAGGATTTGGAATTCAGTATAATTTTTAATGCTACTGAAAATATGAAAAATATCTATCTAACAGTTATACTAATTAGTTTGTTTTTAAATTTTTCCTGTTCTTCGGATTCAGATTCAGGAAATGGAACTAATACAAACTCAGGTTTACAAGAAATAAAAGATGCAAAACAGTTTTACAGTTCCCAAGGTGTTACTTTTAAATATAGACTGTATAATTATACACCCACAGAGGGTAATAATAGCAACTACAATAATCATCTTGCCGAAATTTATAAAATCATTGAAAACAACGGAGTCGTATCTGTGATAGCAAAATATATTGTTTGGGATATTAATTTGGTTAGTTATGGAGCGGTGCTAAATTGCCAAGGCGATTATAATTCGCCACAAACTACAAACAATGTGCTCTTTCAGACAATTTCTGCAAATGATGATTTTGAAATTGACAAAAACAATACCCGATTGGTTTCCTATAATTATTCAGGAGGAGAGCATGGCTCATACGGATTTTCGGGTTTACGTATTTATGTACATAATCCAGTATTTTTTTCAGGTGCAATATCGGCTAGTTCTAATCAAGGATATATGTTTACTATAAATGATCGAAATTTTATGCTTAGTATGGGGTTAAACTCTAATTATGGGCATCCAATGTTGTACAATTATATTCCAACAAATTCTTCCTGGTCAGGAAATTCAGTAAGTCAAATGGATTGGGTACAAGGGGTGACAACTAATCTTCCTACTACAAACGATGCTGCCAAAGTAGGCAATTCAGACAAGGTTTTTTGGGCTTGGTTGAGTTTTAATACCACTCCAGACAATGGTAAAATAAACATCATTAGTTATGATGGAACTAATTTTAGTTCGGTAACTTCTCTAACAGGAATTGGAAGTGTAGGCACAGGTTTAAGTATGGCATACAAACACACAATTCGTTTATATAAAAACCCAAACAGTTTAGGAAATCCATATATGGTGGTTCGAAGATATAATACTGATATTCTGGATATTTATAAATTCACGGGAACAGCTATTGAAGTAGTTAAAACAGGAGTCAGCTTGCCGGCGACCATCCCAATAACATCTGGAACAACTAGATCGTATAAAGAAATTGCCTTTTCTGGAAGCAATGTTTATTTAATAACCGGAAGTGATGAAAATTTGTACAAATTATCAGGTAGCACTTTTGTGGTGGATAAACAAAACTTAACTCAAGCAGATGATAAAATAACTGCTTTAGAAGGAACTTTTGAAGGAGTATTAATTTCATTAGAAAAAACATTAGCGTCATCTCCAAAACCCAAAACGGTTTCAGACTTAGTTTTAATTCCTAATTAAATATTAAAAAAATGAAAATAAAAATCTTATTTATAACGGCATTGTTAATCAGTTTATTGACCAATGCACAAGTAACTGACAAAAACGGAAATTCCTATAAAACAGTAAAAATTGGTACACAAATCTGGATGGCCGAAAATGTGATAACAACTACCTTTCAAAATGGAGATCAAATCCCCGAAGCCAAAAATATTGAAGAATGGATAAAAGCAAGAAATGAAGGCAAACCAATGTTTGTTTCTTGGGACAAATCTTCGGATGTTAAAGAATATGGAAATCTTTACAACTGGTATGCCATAACCGATAAAAGGGGTTTTGCTCCAAAAGGTTGGCACGTTCCTACAGACAAAGAATGGAGTGGGTTAGTCGATACATTGGGAGGTGCAAAAGAAGCACAATTTAAATTAAAGAGCGCCGATGGTGATATTTTTGATTGGGTAATGCCTGATACAGATGGTTCCAATGAAAGTGGTTTTGATGGATTACCTGCAGGTGACATAACGGCTGAAGGCTCTTATGAAGATAAAGGATATTTTGCCTATTTCTGGAGTACGTCAGAGCAAGAAGGTTTTGGGCAAAACCGCAATTTATCTTATGATGGATTTCCTTTTGATTCGGCTTCAGGTGATAAAGGAAATGGGTTTTCGGTTCGATGTATTAAAGATTAAAGACATTATTACATTTTTTGAAAGTCCTTTATTTTTGTTTGAAATGTTTTACTTGTATTTGGTATTTTTAATACTTTTATAAAAAAACATAATGCAAAGAAAAATACTCCTTGGCGTAGCAATTGTTGTTGCCGTCGTTTTGCTGTTCAAATATTGTGATTTTAAGAAAAGCGATGAAGCTGATATCAGTTACAACACCAATCTCATTCAGCAACAAATTGTAAACGTAGGGAAACTGGTTGTTACCGAAGGGCATTTCTCAGAAGTTATAACCTATAAAAATCAACAGAAATATTTATTGAATATGCTTTCTTTCGAGAAAAAAGCACTAGTTATTGTAAATGCTGATGTGACTCTCGCGTATGATCTGCATCAAATGAAGTACGATATTGATGAAAAAAATAAAACAATAACGATTGTAAGTATTCCAAAAGAAGAAATAAAAATTAGTCCTGATATTCAGTTTTATGATGTGGAGCAAAGTAAACTGAATCCATTTACGGGAGATGATTACAACAAAATCAATAAGTCAGTTAAAGCGAATTTAGCCAAGAAAATTGAAAAATCATCACTCAAAAAGAATGCTCAAAATCGTTTAATTAGTGAATTGTCCAAAATATTGATTCTGACAAATACTATGGGTTGGAAATTGCAATACGAAGGAAAAGTAATTGAAAGCGAAAAAGATTTTGGGCAAAAAATAAAACTTTAGATAAAATTTCAAACACGAATTTCACGAATTAGCACCAATTAAAATACGTCCGTATTTAGTGTTAATTCGTGAAATTCGTGTTTAATTTTATTAGGTATTAAGTCTTCTCCTTGTCAAAAATCAAATCCAAACCACCAGCAATCAAATGCGCTACTTCGGGTCTTTTTTCTTTTAATTTTTCAAGATAAGCAATAACTTTTTGTGACAGTTGCCGTTCGTTCCTGTCTTTTAAAAGTTCAATAATTTCAACAGACAACAGCCAGTCATTTGGGTGATTGATTTGTAACGAATCAAAAATTGGTGCTAAAGAAGTTTGCATGTCCTTGGATTCTCTAATCATTCGAATCGTTTGATATAGAACCTCTAAATCGTCACGTTCAGCAGTATGTTTCGCCTTGATGGTTTTACTTATTGGTACATGCGAAATCAAATCAAAACTATTCACATCAGCAGGACCTGAAAAAGCTGAAATCACTTTTTTTCCTATCGCCATATCGTAATTGCCCCATTCCGGTTGAAACAAAATAGTTTCTCTGTGCGTTACGGTACAGTTTTTCAAACGGATTAAAATAATCTCGCCGTGTAGGTTTCTGGAACCTGTAATAATCTCTCCTTTTACAATAATTTCTCCTTCAAATTCTAAGATTATACTTTTATTTTCAGTGATGGAATAAGCACTTAAGTCTCTTGGACTCATGTCTTCAATAGCAAGATTTATACCTTTTAGTTTTCCAATAGGACTTCCAAAACCTTTCGGATGTTTGATTGTTCCATGACCTACTAATTCTTTTTCTCTATACGATAATGCCGTTTTTCCTGTTGTTTGGATATAAACGGGTTTTCCTTCCTCTTCAATAACATTAGTGAATATTCCCGAAATCTGTATTCCGGTACTTAATTCAATTGTCCCTAAAGCATTCGAATGAATCAGTTTATCAATTCCCGATAATCCTCCGGTACGCAATGCCATTTTATTGGCAAACTCTTCCAAAACCAAACTTAAATATCCAAAATCGGGAGTGACATAAAGTTGCGGTTGTGGTTTTGTAATGTCAAAATTCTGGTTGGCTGCTGATATATCATAAGGGATTTTCTTGACATTCCCGGTCATACACCACGCACTTTCACCAATAGAAGAAAGCAATCCGGCGCCATAAATTTTTGGGTTTTCAACTGTTCCTATCAAACCATATTCTACGGTCCACCAATGCAGGTTTCTAATTTGCGCCATTTCTGATAATTCCCCCATATTCTTTTGCAAATCTTCTACTGCTTTTTCAGCAGCATCAATATCGGCTTGCGAAGTATCTTCGGCCTCTTTCAAAATTGAAAGTAGTCGGATGGCTTCATACATTTGATAATCTTTGTTTGAAGAAATCGCTTTACAGCCTATTTCCCCAAAACGACGCAGGTATTCCGCATATTCAGGATTGGCAATAATAGGCGCATGACCGGCACCTTCATGAATAATATCCGGTGCTGGCGTGTATTCTATATGTTCGAGTTGACGAATATCAGAAGCAATTACGAGTACATTATACGCTTGAAATTCCATGAAAGCATTAGGCGGAATAAATCCGTCTACCGCCACTGCAGCCCAACCTATTTCAGTCAGAATACGATTCATTCCGTACATGCTTGGAATGCGATCAATTTCGATTCCTGTTTTTTTCAATCCTTCGAGGTAAGAACTATGCGCTACTTTCGAAAGATAATTCACATTTTTACGCATCACATAACGCCAAACTGCTTGATTTATAGGGGTGTAGTCACTATAGTCTTGAGGTTTGATAAATTGCTTTAAGTGCTTTGGCAATCGGTCTAATAACGGATTACTTTCAATAGGTGAGTTCATTTCGAAATCGTTATAGTTACCTATAAAAGTACAAATTTCAGGAGCTATTTCCAGCTTTTCATTGCAAGTTTTTGTAAACCCGTTTGTTTTTATAAAGTTCATAAAAGAGCCAATAAAAGGGGTTTTCCTATTTTCTCCCTATCCTTTGGAGAGGGTTGGGGTGAGGAGTCGCTTTTTATGAACAATAAAAACTAAAACGGCTTTCGCAAAAAGCTTTTCATTTTAATTTGGGCTAGGGTTTTAGATTGACTTATGTTTTTCGTATTTACTATTCCAACAACTCAAAAACCAACACCTGCGTTTTTTGCATCTCAGAAAAATTATTATCCGAAATAAAAATAATGGATGGATGACCGTTAGCCAATTTTGGTCCAAAAGTGAGACCTTCGATATTGTCAATAAAAATCCCCAAATCATCCATGTTCAGAATCAGTTTTTTGGAAACTAATTCAAAATTTGAGTTCTTTAACGAACCGTAGTCTTTAACATTAGTTGCCTTTTTCAAATCACAAATAAATACTTTAACCGTACAAGCTCGTGTGCCGGTAGAGTAGGAACGTTCCATAACCAGCAACTGGTTTTTACCATAATATTGAATTGCCGAAACACCGTTTACGGCAAAAGCACCTTTTGGATTCGGTTCCAGTGCAATAGGTTCTAATTTGTATGCATATTGCGCAGTGTTCTTTTTGGTTTTGGCATTAAATTGATACAATCGAATCAAACCTCCTTTGCTGGTGTTGGCTTGGTCTCCATCTTCAAATAAGGGTTCTTCAATGTTGATGTAAATATTTTTGTATTTGAAATCAAAAGTAATTCCTTCTAAAGTTCCATTATTTCTTGGGCCTTTTTCCTTTTTTTGTATTTCTAAATTAGCGGGTAATTTGGCTTTAAATTTAAAATTACCTTTCAAATCCATAAAATTTAGGGAAGGACTTTGTAAAATTTCATTATTGGCAGTAACTACACGAGCGCCTTCGCTAGTCCAAACAAGCGAGTTGGTTTTTGGATTGTACCGCATGTCTTCCGGATCACATGCAGTTGTTGGACTGGTATTCCAGTTGCCATAATTTTTTCCGGTCTCATCTTTTAAAGTAGTAACGCTTTGAAAATGGATATTTTCCAATTTGTTTTTGGCCAAACGAATTTTTGCAGTGTAAAATCTGGAATCGTTAAAGACTGATCTATCGTCGCATATTAGGTAATACAAATCCTGTTTCGCATTATAATCGATTCCGGATAAACCACCTACCTTAGTATCTTGAAAAGTTTGATTAAAAGGAATTTCGAGTATATTGATTAATTTTAAACTGGGAGTAGGTTTGTTTTCGGCAGTTTGTTTTAAATTGGAACAAGAAAGAAAAACAGCTTCTAAAACAACGAGAATTAAAAATTTGCGCATATTTTATATAGTATTCGTATGACTTTTAGCTGAATTAAATTTTGTTTCAAAGATACTCGTAATCACAAAAAAAGTTAATTGGTTAGTCTTTAATAATTCGTTAAGGATTTAGTTTTTTTCGGCATTCCTGAAATACTCAATTTTATAGTTGAACATTTCCGCCATATTTTTAGCACGTAGTTTAGCTTCTTCGGCTAATGGGCCTACAAATAAACTATCAGTAGTTTCAATGAAAATTTCCATCCAGCACTCAAAGTGTTCTTTGGCAACAGGTAATTGTTTGTGAGGTGGAAATGGGCTGCCGGAGTACGTATGCACTTCAAGTAAAATAGTCTGCCAAAAGCGATACATTTTTTCTAAATGTTCTGGCCAGCGGTTGCTTATTTTTTCGTTGAATATAGGTCCAATAAATTTATCTTTTTGAACTTTGGAGTAAAAGGTATCAACAAGTAATATGATGTCTTCGAGAGTGTTAATATCCGTAAGTTTTGTCATGATTTAGTATAAAAAAAGCCTACGTAAAGGTAGGCTTTTATGTTTAAATATAGCTTAAACTATTTTGCTTTGGGTGGAAATTGTTCTAAAATTTTAGCCACAAATTCGTTGATTTGTTTTTCTTTTTCATTGCGGTTTTCAGTCAAATAGCCAATGCCTTCTCCTTCCCAAATCAATTCTTTTTTCTTGGCATCAATTAAATCAATATAAAGTGTTCCTTCAGTTGAAGTGGAAACATAGGTGCGTCCTCCCCAAAAATAAGGATTCCATCCATAGCGCCATCCATAACCCCATCCAGAGTTGTATTGGGTAACATCTACCTGTTCTCTTTCTTTGGTAAGGATATTTATTAGTAAATCAGGTGTTTCACTCTTGGTCATTCCTTTTTTACTAAGCTCATTGTCAATGGCGTGAAGAATTCTTTTCTTGTCCAATTCTGAAATTTGAAGTCGATCAATGCCTCTTTTATGGAAAGCATAGGTCTTGTACTGATTGAAATCTGCATTTTTGTCATAATCGGAATACACTTTTATTGTGCTGCAAGAGGCTACTATAAGAAGTAGTAATACTGGAAGGAGTTTAATTGCTTTCATGACTTAGTTGTTTAATTACTAATTGTTTATTAAAGGTACGTTCAAATTACGTTCAAATTTTTAAAAATCCAATAAATTGTCTGCGACTATATTAGGGATGGTAACTTTCAACAAAGGTTGTGTCTCCATCGCTCTTTTTATGGCAAATAGTGCTCCGTCGTTTCGTGCCCAACTTCTCCTGGAAATTCCATTGTTGACATCCCAAAAAAGCATTGATTCTAAACGTCTTGAAGCTTCTTTTGAACCATCAAGAACCATACCAAAACCGCCGTTAATTACCTCTCCCCAGCCAACACCTC
>JBJOQF010000018.1:0-6309 GCA_046050185.1 Bacteroidota bacterium | reverse complement strand
ACCATATCTTCTGGTTTAACCCAAGCATCAAAATCTTCGGGAGTTACATAACCCAAACGAATGGCTTCTTCTTTTAAAGTAGTTCCGTTTTTGTGTGCGGTTTGAGCAATTTCAGCTGATTTATAGTATCCAATTTTAGTGTTTAAAGCCGTAACCAGCATCAATGAATTGTCAACCAATTCTTTTATACGTTTGTAGTTTGGTTCGATACCTTGTGCGCAATGTTCGTCAAAAGACATACAAGCGTCACCTAATAATCTAGCTGATTGCAAGAAGTTTGCTGCCATCAATGGTTTGAAAACATTCAATTCATAATGACCTTGCATTCCACCAACAGAAATAGCAACATCATTCCCCATAACTTGCGCACAAACCATAGTTAATGCTTCACATTGTGTTGGGTTTACTTTTCCTGGCATGATAGAAGAACCTGGCTCGTTTTCTGGAATAAGGATTTCTCCAATTCCTGAACGTGGTCCAGAAGCTAACATTCGCACATCATTGGCAATTTTATTCAATGAAACCGCAAGTTGTTTTAATGCACCATGCGATTCTACGATAGCATCATGTGCTGCTAGTGCTTCAAATTTGTTTTCGGCTGTTACGAATGGATGCCCCGTAAATTCAGCTATATATTCAGCTACTTTTACGTCATATCCTTCGGGAGTGTTTAATCCTGTTCCAACAGCTGTTCCTCCTAAAGCCACTTCTGATAAGTGTGCCAAAGTATTTTTAACCGCTTTTAAACCGTAGTTCAATTGCGCTACATATCCTGAAATTTCTTGTCCTAAAGTAAGTGGCGTAGCATCCATTAAATGCGTACGACCAATTTTAACCACATTGTTGAATTCAACTGCTTTGGCATGAAGTGTGTCTCTTAGTTTTTCAACGCCTGGAATAGTAATTTCAACAACTGCTTTGTAAGCTGCAATGTGCATTCCTGTTGGGAACGTATCATTAGAAGATTGTGATTTGTTTACATCATCATTTGCTTTGATGAATTGTTCGCCTTCGCCAATGTTGAATCCTTTAAGAACTTGCGCACGATTAGCAACCACTTCATTTACGTTCATGTTACTTTGTGTACCTGAGCCTGTTTGCCAAATTACCAATGGAAATTCATCGTCTAATTTTCCGGCTAGGATTTCGTCACAAACAGCTGCAATAGCATCACGTTTTTCAACAGGTAAAACGCCTAAATCGCAATTAGCGTAAGCAGCAGCTTTTTTTAAGAAAGCAAAACCTTCAATAATTTCTTTTGGCATGGAAGCCGATGGACCTATTTTGAAGTTGTTACGGGAACGTTCTGTTTGAGCGCCCCAATATTTGTCTGCAGGAACCTGCACTTCGCCCATCGTGTCTTTTTCTATTCTAAATTTCATTGTGTTGTTATTTATAAGTATTAAGTAGTTTAGTAGATTTTTTAGCCCCGATAGCAGTGAAAATCCTTTTATGCCGGTGTTTGGCATAAAAGATTGTAACGGATAGCGGGATCAGCTCCAAATTCTGAGCCCAAAAATACGGATAATTCCTTTTTTATAAAAATTGATTGGTAGTTTTTGTGGATTTTTATTGGTAAGAAAAGGAATTAAACTTACATTTGTGGCTACATTCAAAAATTCCGGAAAACATGTTTGAATTTTCACAGTACTTAGGCTTTTTACTTTTCTTAACCGTTCTTACAATAGGATTTTGGTTAATGTTTTTTCTTGTTGGTTTCGTATCCTATTGGGTAGGTGGAGCAACATGGGAAGCATACAAAGAGAAAAGAGCAAAAAAGAAGCAAGAACAATCAGTTTAATCTAGTTGTTTTATAAAATAAGGACCCGTTTTTACGAGTCCTTTTTTTTATGCTTTTATTTTATTTTTTACAAAATAAGGACCCGTTTTCACGAGTCCTTATTGTTTTATCCTTGAAAATCACCTCCATCGCCATTTTCATTTTGATTTTTCTTCGGTTTTTCTTTTTCATTTTTTTGTTTATTGAAACGATAAGTAAATGATAAGTTGAACTGTCTTACTCTCCACTGCATTTCAGCATAAGAATTCAGAACGCCGGGAAGATTTGTTTCCATAATTCTTTTTCTGGAATTGAATACGTCACTTATATTAAAAGAAACGGTTCCCTTGTCTTTCATTATGTCTTTACTAAATGCTAAGTTGGCTGAAAAATTACCTAAACTTTTACCTTGTGCATTATTTTGTGGGCCATTATAGGTTGCATTGGTTTGCCAGTCAATTTTGTAAGGTAAAGTAACTTTTGATGTTATACGGGTAAACCATGAAGTTGTTGTATTGTCAAAATTTTGAATTACTACTTTATCATTAAAATCAATATAAGTAAAATCACCTTGTGTTTCGTTTCTGAAGAAATTGAAGTTTCCATTTAATTTCCACCATTTATAAGGCGAATAATTTAAGGTAAACTCAAATCCGGTTCTGTATTCTGTAGCCAAGTTTATTGGTGAAGCAATGATAATTGGTGTTCCATTTACAAAATCGCCAGATTCTCTTCTAGCAAATTGAAATGCACCAGTAGTTTTGTTCACGTATAATGAGGTGTTTAATGTTAATTTATTCCAACGTTTGATATATCCTAAATCAACAGCATCAGTAAATGCAGGATCTAAATCAGGATTTCCCATAAAAATATTGATGTTACTGGATAAATTGCTAAATGGATTTATCATTCGTCCTCTTGGTCTTTGAATTCTTCGGCTGTAGCTTATTGAAGCACTGCTTTTATCTGAAATTTCATAGGTGAAGAAAGCACTAGGAAAGAAGTTATTGTATTTTTTATTGTTGAAATCATTTGTAGCTAACTGGTTTATGTCGATATTAGAATCCTCCCAACGCAAACCCAAAAGGGCTGAAAATTTATTTACTTTCGTACCATATTGAGTGTAAACGGCATTCACTTTTTCTTTATATTCTAATATATTAGTAAAATTGGTATTAATCACTCCGTCATTTTTTACTTGATAATCAGTAATTAATGTAGAGAAATCACCACGGTAACCTGCCTCAAAATGACTTCCTTTTCCTAAAGGCAAAACATAATCTGCTTGAAGTAAATTTCTATTTTGAGTTTGATGATTGAGTGTATTATCTAGTTTTATAGCAGCTGAATTATTTGCTGTGTCAGTAACTAAAGCTGTAGTATTATCATCATTAGTTGAAAAGGAACCATCAATAGTTAATTTGTGTCCTTCTTTTTTGAAGTTTTTGGTAAAATTTGATGCAAACTCTACGTTCTCACTTTTATTGTCTTCTACATTGATACGAGTTCGAGTATAGTTATAAACATAGCCCACGTTATAATATTTTTGAAAAACATTATCCGTGTCATCTCCATTATTTTTTCTATAATTAATGGTGTTTGTCCAAGAAGTAGATTTATCTAAATATAATTCTATACCAAAATTCCCATTATACCCTTTGCCGTATCTTTCGTTTTCTCTATTTTCATCTACATAGTTTCTGATCGAATTATCTGAATTTAAATATTCAGTATTTGTCAGCATATTTCCAGGGCTACTTCTGTAATTGTAACCTTGATTGGTAAAAAGATTGAAATTCTTTGATTTATAATTTAAAGTACCGCTTAATCCATAATTTTCAGGATAACCTGTTGAAGCAATTAAAGTCCCATTTAAACCAAGATTTTTTCCTTTTTTCAAAATTATATTTAATAAACCACCGCCACCTTCAGCATCATATCTTGCCGAAGGATTAGTTATAACTTCTACTTTTTCAATAGCATCAGCAGGAATTAAGCGTAATGCTTCGGATATATTTATAGCATTTGATGGTTTTCCATCGATAAGTATTTTTACATTGTCATTACCACGAAGACTTACATTTCCTTCAACATCTACTGAAACAGATGGTATATTGTCAAGAACATCGCTAACTGTTCCTCCTTTTACCATTAAATCACTACCAACATTATAGACTTTTTTGTCTAATTTTATTTCTACGGTAGTTTTTTCGGCTCTTATGACAACTTCATTTAATTGAGCTGCATCTTCATCTAAAGCAATGGTACCTAAATTAGTGTTTCCCTGAATACTTTTTTCTTTGATTTCAGATAATTTGAAAGAGATAAACTCTATTTTGATGTCGTAAATACCAGGAATCACTTCAATGCTATATTCTCCTTTTGCATTTGTAATTCCGCCGGCAAGTGCTTTCGGATTTTTAGCGTTTATGAATGTGATTGTAGCATATTCTAATGGTTGCTTGCTAATTTTTTCAATTACTTTTCCGCTAACTTTTACTTTTTGTACAGGACTGGGTTGCTGTGCAAAATTTATCAGGCTTGAAAAAAGTAATACAAGTGTTAAGAGCGTTTTTAATTTTTTGGGCATTTTTGTAGTTTTAGTTTTTCTTTTTAGATTGTAGAAAACCGTTTTGGTTTAATTTGTAAATCATAAAAAAGTGTTAATTTAATTATAGAAATGCGTTCACATTATCTAAATCTCTTCCTATAATTGCTTCGTTTCCTTTGATGATAATAGGTCTTTCAATCAAAATTGGATAAGTCACCATAGCTTGAATAATTTTATCATTAGTCATTGGTTTGTTTTTGAAATTTTCTATCCAGATTTTTTCTTTTTGACGCACTAATGCAAGTGGTTCAAAATTTAGTATTTGAATAAGATTTTTTAATTCATCAAATGTGGGAATGCTGTCAAGATAATTAATAACTTCAAACTCTTTTTCGGATTCTTTTATAAAAGCGAGGCAGTTTCTTGATTTTCCGCAACGGGGATTGTGGTATATTTGTATCATCTATTTTTTTAGTAAATTGAGAATTAAAATTTTTATTTATAAGAGTAACAAAAGTAAAATTTGTTACTCAATTTTTGATAATATATAAAAAACAACAAATTTATGTTTATTGAACAAGGTGTAAAGTCTGAAAATAAATTTTGGAAGTATATTTTAGGCTCAGTAATAATTATAGGTGCTTCTTTTTTAGGTCAAGTACCATTATTATTAGCATTGCTTTATGAAACATTTGTGAACGGAAAAAAATATCCATCTTCTAATGATGATGTTATGACTTTTTTTGAACCAAATTTGACATTATTTTTGATTCTAAGTTCGTTTGTTTTTGCAATTATTGGGATTTATTTCGTCATTAAATTCATTCATAATCAAACGATGCTTTCCATAACTACGTCCAGATCAAAGATAGATTGGAACAGAGTATTGTTTTCGTTTTCTATATGGTCAGTTTTTACAATTCTGTCGACATTAGCATTCTATTTTTCTAATCCAAGTGATTTTGTAATCAATTTTAAACCCATTCCATTTGTCATATTAGTAGTAATAGGAACATTATTAATACCAATTCAAACCAGTACTGAAGAATATGTTTTCAGGGGCTATTTGATGCAGGGTTTTGCTAATCTTGCTAAAAACAAATGGTTTCCTTTAATTATGACTTCTGTTATTTTTGGTGGGATGCATATTTCAAATCCCGAAGTATCTAAGATTGGCAATATTGTTTTAGTGTATTACATAGGAACAGGATTATTATTAGGAATCACTACTTTGATGGATGAAGGAATGGAATTAGCATTAGGTTTTCATGCTGCCAATAATTTAGTTAGTGCTTTATTAGTTACCTCAGATTGGTCTGCATTTCAAACCCATTCTATTTTTAAAGATATTTCAGAACCATCAACAGGTTTAGATGTTATATTGCCTGTAGTAATCATTTACCCGATACTTTTATTTATCTTTAGTAAAAAATATAATTGGACAAACTGGGAAGAAAAATTAACAGGAAAAATTAAAGATCCAACATCTTATAATCATTTAAAATCAATATAATTACCATGGATAAAATTACTTACAAAAACGTGAATAATCATTTTAAGCTTAATGGATTTCATCTGAATCGAAAAGATTTATGTAGAGTAGCATATAGTTTTATTAAAGAAGGTGACGAACACGAAAAATCTGTTGGGGATTTCATACTCGATTGGTTTGATAAAAAAAGCTACATCGAATTAAATACGTCTGGTACTACAGGAAACCCAAAAATCATTAAAATAGATAAACAAGCCATGCTGAATTCGGCTTTGGCTACAGGTGATTTTTTTGATTTACGCCCGGGAGATAAAGCATTGCATTGTTTACCAACAAAATATATTGCTGGAAAAATGATGTTTGTTAGAGGCTTTATTTTAGGTCTTGATATGGATTTTGTAGCTCCAAGTTCAAATCCCTTGTTGCATAATGAAACTAAATATGATTTTGTTTCTATGGTACCTTTGCAAGCCCAAAATTCATTAA
>JBJOQF010000017.1:0-3957 GCA_046050185.1 Bacteroidota bacterium | reverse complement strand
TAGAATTAATCCCGGAATTTCAATTTCAATCAATTCCGTTTTATAACTATTAAATTGATTTAGAATCTCTTTTTTAGTGCTTTCAAAAAAAGGTGTTGCTGAAAATAAATCTTCATAATACGCAATTCCTTCCATCAAATTCTTTTGGAATGAATGCCATTTTTTTATTTGTGTCGCAGTAATTTCGTCAGAAACTGCTGCGATTTCATTTTTCAAATAATCCAAATACATTTTTAATTCTTTGACAAATAGATTCGGGCGATTCGTAACCGTTAATACGGAAGCGTTTCCATAAATATGTTGCACCATTTTAGAAAGTGAAACTTCTTGGTCAAAATAAGCCATATTGGGTCCGGGACAAATGATTACGCCTTGTGCCTGTCCTTTAATTTTAATGTCGTTTTCAAGATAAGAAGCATTGGCCAAACCTACGCAAAGACAGGCTTTTTCAGTGATACTGTTTTTCTTTTTTTCGAAAATTTCCGCTGATAGAATATCTTTTTGTTGCAATAATTCTTCCAGTTTTAGATCTTGGTATTTTTTGGAAGAAGTACAAATTCCTTTTTCATCGTATTCTTTGCTTAACGCCAAAAATCGTTTTGGACACGAACTTCCCGCTTTACTTTCCTCAATTCGTTTCAGTTTTAATTTTTCATTAGTTGTTCCGCGTAAAGTATTAAAAGGAATTCCCAACGGAGAAATATGACTTAGATACAAATCTTCTTCTTTGGCTCCAGCCAATAATGCTCTGGTGTGTTTATCTACCGAAGTCGCTTCGGGAACCAATAAAAACGGGGAACCCCAACCCACAGCATCAACTTTATAATGATCCAATAGAAAATCGTGTTCTTCAGAAGTTCCTACACCGCCTTGAACGGTGATTTTTAAATCCAATGGTTGTTCCGGAACATGCATTTCTTTTTGTCCTAAAGCTTTCACCATCAAATCATGGGCAGATTGAATCAATTGGTGCTTTTTCTGTTTGAATTCTTCTAAAATGGGTCCCAACAAATACCCTTCAGTTGCAAAAGCATGTCCGCCACAATTAAGTCCGGATTCGATTCTGTATTCCGAAACCCAAAGGCCTTTTTTAGCTAAAAAATTCCCTTGAATCATCGCCGAACGAAAATCGCTCACTTTAAGTGTAATTTTCTTTTTCAGGTTGTTATTCAAATCTGGAAAGAAAGCCGTAAAATTTTCAAAATAACTGTACAATCTGGGATTCATTCCGGCAGATAAAACAACTGATGATTCTAATGTGCTATTAGCAAAACCGCGAAGAGCAGCGTGTGCATCATTGAATGCAATTGGTAATTGTTCGTCTTTAATAAAATTATCCTTATCGAGTTTGGTCATGATATTCACATCAATAGCCCCTGGATAAAGATTATTCTCCAGATAATTTTTGATGTTTTCTTTGAAAGTAAAACCGTCCTCCAACAAATTTTGCAAGCCTAATTTAATTTCTGATTTATTGGGTAACATTGCTATATAATTTTCCAATGCTAATTTGCTCTCAGACAATTCAGTTTTAAAATTTTCAAATTTTTCTTTTACGATTTTGTCTACCAAATTCAAATAAGAAGTAATGCGTTCAGCGCGATAGTCATGAATTTTTTGAGTGATTTCTTGGTAAGGAAGATCAAATTTCTTACTGTAAAATGCATTCATTTTGTCGATAAGTTCATCATCCATAATTGAAATCACAGAAGATATTCCATACTTCGCTACTCTTATAGGGCTATCAATCGTATATGCAAGTCCCATTACCGGTATATGAAATGTATGAAGTGGTTTAATTGTTGTCATGCCTAAATGATTTAATAAATAAACCACAAAAGTCGAGAAACAAAACGGCATAAAAGCTGATAAATATCATGTGCTGAAAATTACTACGCTGAAAAACAACACTTTTTTTAAATAGCTAAACAATGAATATCTTTTCATTATTCAAACGATAATCTTTTGTTAACGATTAAACTTTTGATTTCTTTTACAGTCTTATAGCCATAACTTAAAAACAATAGAAATGAAAAAATTAATTATCGCCGCATTATTAGTTGTTGGTCTGTCCGCTTTTGCTCAGGACAAAAAAGAAATGAGAAAAAGACCTGATAGAGCTGAAATGGAAAAATTAACTCCAGAACAACGCAACGAATTAATGTTAAAAAAAATGACATTAGACCTTGATTTGAATGCAAAACAACAAGAGCAAATGAAACAAATTATTGCTGAACAAAGTGCCAAAAGAGAAGTCATGCGTGCGGAACGAAAAGCAAATCAAGAAAAAAATACTGACGAGCGTTTTGACATGAAAAGCAAAATGATGGATGAACAAATTGCAATGAAAAGTAAAATGAAAAGTATCTTATCAGTGGAACAATTTGAAAAATGGAATGCAGAAAAAGAAAAACAACAAGAAAAAAGAGGTGGTCGAAGAGGTGGTGATCGAAAATAAGAGAGAAAAAAAACTTCCGGTTATCGCCGGAAGTTTTTTTATAATTAAAAAGTTTTAGCAACTTTGTCTATTGCACGAATGGTAAAATCTAAATCATCATACGTTAGCGCATCAGTAATAAACCAGGTTTCATAAGCTGATGGAGCAATATAAATTCCTTCTTTCAATAAGCCATGAAAGAATTTCTTGAAAGTTTCATTATCACCTTTGGCAGCAGTTTGAAAATCTACAACAGGGGCAGCATCAAAATGTACTGAAATCATAGATCCAATGCTATTGATTGTAAAAACGATATTATTAGCTTTCAATACTTTGTCAATTCCTGCACTCAAATACGCTGTTTTTTCTTCTAATCTTTGAAAAATAGCACGATCATTATCTAACGATTGCAACATCGCTAATCCAGCAGCCATTGCTAACGGATTTCCAGATAAAGTTCCCGCTTGATAAACCGGCCCTAATGGTGCCAAATAATTCATAATTTCGGCACGAGCAGCAAAAGCACCAACCGGCAAACCTCCTCCTATTACTTTTCCGAAACAAACAATATCTGCATTAATATTAAATAATTCCTGAACACCACCTCTGGCAAGTCTGAAACCTGTCATCACTTCATCAAAAATCAGTAGAATTCCGTTGTCAGTACACAATTGGCGCAAGCCTTCCAGAAAACCTTTATTGGGCGGAATACACCCCATGTTTCCTGCAACTGGCTCTACAATAATAGCGGCAATTTCATTTACGTTAGCTTCAATTAAAGCCTTAACATTCTCTAAATCATTATATTTTGCTAACAACGTATCTTTGGCAGTTCCCTCAGTTACTCCAGGACTGTTTGGTGTTCCAAAAGTAATGGCTCCACTCCCCGCCTGAATCAAAAACGAATCAGAATGACCGTGATAACAACCTGCAAATTTTATTATTTTATCTCTTTTGGTAAATCCGCGAGCTAGTCTTACTGCACTCATACAAGCCTCAGTACCTGAATTTACAAATCTGATTTTATCGATATTCGGAACCATGGAAACAGCCAAAGCTGCAATTTGAGTTTCCAATTCTGTTGGCATACCAAAAGAAGTTCCTAATTTAGCTTTCTCAATCACAGCTTGTACAACCGGTTCAAAAGCATGACCTAAAATCATTGGTCCCCATGAATTGATGAAATCTATCAGTCTGTTACCGTCTTCATCATACAAATAAGCACCTTTGGCACTTTTGACAAAAATTGGAGTTCCACCTACTGCTTTAAAGGCTCTTACTGGTGAATTTACACCTCCTGGAATTACTTTTTCTGCTTCAGCAAAAAGCTGACTGCTTCGTTTATATAACATTTATGAATTGTGAGTTATGGTTATTTTTTAATTATTTCACTACCCGTTGGGTGTAATTAGTTTTGATGATAATTTTTCGTCAGTTCGAGTGATTTTCGATAGAAAATCGTATCGAGAACAAGAAAAATTTCATTAAAAACGATTCTCGATACATTTTTCGTTCCGTTC